>NZ_JBHWZP010000037.1:0-46379 GCF_042728395.1 Streptomyces sp. NPDC060205 | reverse complement strand
CCCCTCGGTCTGCTGAGCGGCCGGATCGATCAGCGGGCGGCCTCCGCGATGCGGATGCCGTGGCTGTCGCCGTCGGACAGGAACGCGGCCAGTGCCTCCCCCTCGGCGGCCACGGCGGTGCGGTCCGTCCGGGAGAAGCCGTGCAACGGGGTGACCGTCACGGCGTCGTCCTTGCCGACGGTCCAGGTCGCGGCGACCCGGCCGTCGACCAGCACGACCCGCTCGCCGGCGACCGACAGACCGCGGTGGGCGTCGTCGATGATCCGGCCGCGGTCCTGGTAGCCGAGGATCGCGTTGTCGAACGCCGGCAGGAACCGCACGGGGGCCGGGGTGTCCGGGTCGGGGCGAGGCGCGTCGGGCAGGTCCAGCAGTTCCCGGCCCCGCTCGTCACGGAAGGCGACCAGCTCTCCGCGTACGGCCGCGACCGCGGCGGGCAGCCCCGCCACACCGCACCAGGCGCGCAGGTCGGCCGAGGCGGCGGGCCCGAACGCGGCCAGATAGCGCCGGACCAGCGCCCGGCCCACCGGATCGGAGCCGTCCCCGTTCGCGGCCGGATCGGAACTGTCCCCGTTCGCGGTGTCGACCTCGCGGCCCAGCCAGGAGGAGAGCGTCACATTGCGTACGCCCGCTCTCGTCCGCCAGAGACCGCGCGGCGGGAGCTGCGCCATCGGGACGAGGGCGGCGATCAGCATCTCGCCCAGCGCCCTCGGCCCCGGGTCCGGCCAGCGCTCCGCGACGGCCCGCGCCAGCTCGGTCATCGTGCGGGGTTCGCCGTCGGCCATGACGGCCCGGCCGGCCGCCGCGAGCTCGTCGAGGTCCACCCCGGCCAGTTCGCGACGGTAGGTCCCGAGCACCCGCTGGCGCAGCATGGCCGTGTGGCGGCCCCGCCAGGCCAGGGCGTCGCCGGCGGTGACGAGGTGGACGGTCCTGCGCATGAGGTGGGTGCGCACGACCTCCCGCCCGGTCAGCAGGTCCGAGAGCGCCGACGGGTCGAACGCGGACAGCCTGGACCAGAGCCCGACGAACGGTTCCTGCGGCTCCTGGGCCTGCAGACCGCCGAGGTGGGCGACGGCGTCGAGGACCGGCAGGTCGGCACGGTCGAGCAGCAGCTGCCGGGCCAGCGTCGCGCGGTTGAGCGCCCGGGTGCCGAGAACGGTCGAGGTGCCCACCGCTCAGGTCGACTTCTGGCCGTCGAGCGACTCGCGCAGGATGTCCGCGTGACCGGCGTGCTGTGCGGTCTCCGCGATGACGTGGATCAGCACCCGGCGGGCGCTGTGCGCCGACCCCGGCTCGTTCCAGGGCGCGTCGGGCAGCGGGTGCGTCACGGACAGGTCGGGCAGGCCGACCACGATCTCCTCGGTCCGGGCCGCGATCTGCTCGTACCGTTCGAGGATCCCGGCCAGCGTCTCGCCGGGCAGCATCCGGAAGTCGTTCTGGCGGTCGATCGCCCACTGCGGGTACTCGCGTGCGGTACCAGCAGCGAAGTCGGCCCAGGTGACACCCTCCGGCAGGTCGAAGGACATCGCGGACGGGCCCTCGACGACGAAGCGCAGCCAGCTCTCCTCGGTGGCCGCGACATGCTTGATCAGCCCGGCCAGGGACAGCGTGCTGACCGTCGGGCTCTGGCCGGCCTGTTCGTCGGTGAGACCGCGGGCCGTGGCGGTCAGAGCGGCCCGGACGGTCGCGAGTTCGGCGAGCAGGTCGCTGCGCTCGGGGTCGAGGGCGGGCCGGGGGGTGGTCGTGGCGGTCACGTCGGTCATGGTGATCGCGTCCTTCTTCTCATCGGGGTGCGCGCTCCGGCTGTCTTGGTCGGGCACAAGAAGACAATGTCAGGAGAAGCGGTCAGGGAGTGTCCGCTACTGCGTGCACCATGGAGCCATGCCGAAAACATCAGCGCGACTGCTGTCCCTCCTCTCGCTGCTCCAGGCGCGCCGGGACTGGCCCGGAGGGCTGCTGGCCGAGCGGCTGGACATCAGTCCGCGCACCGTGCGCCGCGATGTCGACCGCCTGCGCGAACTCGGCTACCCCATCGTCGCCTTCAAGGGGCCGGACGGCGGATACCGCCTCGACGCCGGTACGGAGCTGCCGCCGCTGCTGTTCGACGACGAGCAGGCCGTGGCCCTCGCCGTCGCCCTCCAGATCGCGACCGTCTCCGGTGCCGGGATCGGGGAGGCCTCCGTACGCGCTCTGGCCACGGTGCGGCAGGTCATGCCCGCGCGGCTGCGCCGCCGGATCGACACCCTTCAGGTCACCGCCGTCGAACGGCCCGCGTCCCGGCGGGCGCCGCAGCTCGACAGCGGAGTGCTCCTGACGCTCGGTGCCACCGTCCACGCCTGTGAGGTACTGCGCTTCGACTACACCCCGGCGGCCGTGACGGCTCCGGCGTCCCCGGCGCCCCCACGCAGGGTCGAGCCCCACCACCTGGTCACCCGGGGCGGACGCTGGTATCTCGTCGCCTGGGACCTGGAACGCGAGGACTGGCGGACCTTCCGCGCCGACCGGATCACCCCGCGCGTCCCCACCGGACCCCGCTTCGTCCCGCGCGAGCTGCCCGGCGGTGACGTGGCCGCCTTCGTGGCCGCCAAGTTCCGGGGCGCCGACGGCTCCGGCGACTGGCCCTGCCGGGGCGAGGTGATCCTCGCCAAGCCCGCTTCCGCCATCGCCCAGTACGTGCACGACGGAGTCGTCGAGGCGCTCGGACCGGAGCGTTGCAGGGTCACCCTCGGCTCGTGGTCCTGGGTCGGTCTGGCCGCCACCATCGGCCGCTTCGACGCCGACGTCGAGGTCGTGGGCCCGGAAGAACTCAGGGACGCGTTCGCCCGGTTGGCCCGCCGCTACGCCGACGCCGCGGCCGACCGGGAGCGACCTCTTACGGACCGGTGACGTGCGGCGCGTAACCCTGCCCCGGGGCGCGGGGGCGGACCTAGGGTTCGGCGCATGCGTGTACTGGTCACCGGCGGTGCCGGGTTCATCGGGTCCCATGTCGTCGAGGCGCTGCGGGCGGGCGGGCACGAGCCCGTGGTGTTCGACGTACGGGCCGTACGCGGCGCGGGCGGGGGTGACGTCCGCGAGCGCGGCGCGGTGTCGGCGGCCCTCTGCGGGGTCGACGCGGTCTGTCACCAGGCGGCGATGGTCGGCCTGGGCAAGGGGGTCGCGGACGCGGCCGAGTACGTCTCCCACAACGACCTGGGTACCGCCGTGCTCCTGGCGGCGATGGCCGACGCCGGGGTGCGGCGGCTCGTCCTGGCCGGGTCGATGGTCGTGTACGGGGAGGGCCGGTACTCCTGTGCGCGGCACGGCGGGGTGCGCCCCGGGCCGCGATCGGCCGCCGATCTTACGGCGGGCAGGTTCGAGCCGCGGTGCCCGTCCTGCGGCGCGGACCTGGTGCCCGGTCTCGTCGGCGAGGACGCCCCGGCCGATCCCCGCAACGTGTACGCGACGACCAAGCTCGCGCAGGAACACCTGGCCGCCGCATGGGCGCGGTCGACGGACGGTACGGCGGTCTCACTGAGGTACCACAACGTCTACGGGCCCGGGATGCCGCGCGACACCCCGTACGCCGGGGTCGCGTCCTTCTTCCGTTCCGCGCTCGCCCGCGGTGAGGCTCCCCGTGTCTTCGAGGACGGCGGTCAGCGGCGGGACTTCGTGCATGTACGGGACGTGGCGGCGGCCAATGTGGCGGCGCTGGAGGCGGATACGGCGGGCGGCGCGCTCACGGCGTACAACGTGGGGAGCGGGGAGCCGCACACGGTCGGCGAGATGGCGCGGGCGCTGGCCGACGCCCACGGCGGGCCGGAGCCCGTGGTGACCGGCGAGTTCCGGCTGGGGGACGTCCGGCACATCACCGCGGACTCGTCCCGGCTGCGGGCCGAGCTGGGGTGGAAGCCCGAGGTCGGATTCGCGGAGGGGATGCGGGAGTTCGCGGTGGCGCGCCTGCGGGGTGAGTGAGCCGGTCGCGCACGTGGCCCACTGCGCTGGTGAGGTGCTGCTCGGGCTCAGGTTCCGGTCGCCGCCGGTCCGGTCGCCGCCGGCAGGGTCACCTCGAAGCGGCAGCCGCCGGAGATGTTGCGTACGGTGGCCCGGCCCCGGTGGGCCTCGACGATGCCCTGGACGATGGCGAGTCCGAGGCCGGCTCCGGCCGGGGGTGTGCGGGCGTGGGAGCCTCGCCAGCCCGTGTCGAAGACGCGCGGGAGGTCCTGCTCGGGGATGCCGCCGCAGCCGTCGCTGACGGACAGGACGACACCGTCGGCCGAGCGGGCGGCGGCGACCGCGACCGTGCCGTCGGCCGGGGTGCGCCGGATCGCGTTGACCAGGAGGTTGCCGAGGACCCGGCTCATCTCCTTGCCGTCGACCTCGACCGGCAGCGGTTCGACGAGGTCACCGACGAGCCGTACCCCGTGCCGGCGGGCGAGCGGGTCCGCTCCGGCGAGGGCGTCGCTGACCAGGTCGTACAGCGAGATGCGGGACAGGGACAGCGCGAGTGTTCCGGCGTGGATGCGGGAGAGTTCGAAGAGGTCGCCGACCATGTCGTTGAGGTGGTCGACCTCGGTGCGGATCTGGCGCAGATAGCGCTGGGGGTCGGTGGCCACGCCGTCCTCCAGCGCCTCCGACATCGCGCGCAGCCCGGCGAGCGGGGTGCGCAGGTCGTGCGAGATCCAGGCGACGAGCTCGCGGCGGGAGGACTCCAGGGCGCGCTCGCGCATCCGGGACTCGGCGAGTCTGGCGCTGGTGGCCGCCAGCTCACGGCTGACCTCGGCGAGTTCGGCGGTCGCCGGCGCGTCGGGGGCGGTGAAGTCGCCGCCGTCGCCGAAGGACCGGGCGGCGACGGCGAGTTCGCGGCTGCGGGCGACGACCCAGCGGCCGAGCAGCAGCGCGGTGACCATGGAGACGACGGCCGCCATCGCGACGACCGTGGTGACGACGCTCAGATCGTGTGCGGACAGGAACATCGCCTGCGCGACGGCCAGTGTTCCGGCGAGCATCGCGGTCACGGCCACGGCCGCCACCACGGCGAGGGACAGCGTGAGCGAACGGCGCCGGATCAGGCGCAGCGCACCCGCTCCGGCCAGCCCCGCGGCGGCGGCGCCCGCGAAGGCGTACAGGGCGATGAGCAGCGTGCTAAGCATGGTCGGGTTCTTCCTGGCCTACGGTGTCGGAGGCGGGGGCTGGGGCCGGGGCGTCACCAGCGGTGGGCTCGGGGGTGTTCCCGGTGGGGTGGGCGGCTTCGCCGGTGGGGTGGGATGCGTCTCCGGTGGGGTCGAAGCGGTAGCCGACGCCCCACACCGTCTGGATCAGCCGGGGCCGCGCGGGGTCGTCCTCGACCTTGCCGCGCAGCCGCCGGACGTGGACGGTCACGGTCGACAGGTCCCCGAAGTCCCACCCCCACACCTCGCGCATCAGGTCCTCCCGGGCGAACGCGCGGCCCGGATGGCGCAGGAGGAAGGCCAGCAGGTCGAACTCCCGCAGGGTGAGGGCGAGTTCCGTGCCCTGTTTGGAGGCGCGGCGCGCGGCGGGGTCGACGGTCAGCCCGGCCGCGCTCAGGGGCCGTGCGGCGACGGCGGGCCGGGTACGGCGCAGCACCGACTCCACCCGCAGCACCAGTTCGCGCGGGCTGAACGGCTTGGTCACGTAGTCGTCCGCGCCCACTTCGAGGCCCAGGATCCGGTCGTCCTCGTCGCCGCGGGCGGTGAGCATGATGACAGGCACCGGCCCGAGACCGCGCAGCCGCCGACACACCTCCAAGCCGTCCATGCCGGGCAGCATCAGGTCCAGGACCACGAGGTCGGGCCAGTGCGCGGCGGCGCGGGCGAGCGCGTCGGGGCCGTCGCCGGCCCGGTCGACGCCGTATCCGGCGCGGTCGAGGTAGCCGGAGACGACCTCGGCCACGGTGGGGTCGTCGTCGACCACCAGGATCCGGGCGCCCTGCGGGGCTGCGCGAGGAGCCGGTGTCGGTTCGTGCGGCTGGTGCATGCGCCAAGCCTCGCACCGCACGGTCCGCCGTGCCGCCCCCTGGCCCCGACGTCCCTGTTTCGTAAGGACCCGATGCCGGAAATGCGTATTTCGCGTTCGTAGGGTGAAGGCGTGACAACCCCTCCCGCCCCACCTCCTGTCGACGTGATCCTCCCGTGCCTGAACGAGGCCGAGGCCCTGCCCTGGGTCCTCGCCCGGATCCCGCCCGGCTGGCGGGCCCTCGTCGTGGACAACGGCTCCACCGACGGTTCGGCCGACGTCGCCCGCGCTCTCGGCGCGCGCGTCGTCCACGAGCCGCGCCGTGGCTTCGGAGCCGCCTGCCACGCGGGGCTCGTCGCCGCCACCGCCGACATCGTCTGCTTCTGCGACTGCGACGCCTCGCTGGATCCGTCGCTCCTCATCCCCTTCGTCCGTGAAGTACGGGACGGTGAGAGCGACCTGGTGCTGGGCAGACGCCGTCCGGAAGGCCGGTCCGCCTGGCCCGTCCACGCCCGGGCAGGCAACCTCGCACTCGCCCGGCTGCTGCGCCGCCGCACCGGACTCCGGCTGCACGACCTCGGCCCGCTGCGCGCCGCCCGCCGCGAGCCCCTGCTGGCCCTCGGGCTCACCGACCGGCGCAGCGGCTATCCGCTCCAGATGGTCGTGCGCGCCGCCGACGCGGAGTGGCGGATCACCGAGCACGACGTGCCCTATCTGCCGCGCACGGGCTCCTCCAAGGTGACCGGCACCTGGCTCGGCACCTGGCAGGCCGTCCGGGACATGAGCCGCGTACTGGCCCAGCCCGCTCCCCCGGCCCAGCCCGATGTGCAAGCCCAGGACTCAGCCCCGGCCGCCCGAGGAGGCACCCCCCGATGACCACCCTGCTCGTCATCGCCAAGGAGCCGCGGCCGGGACGGGTCAAGACCCGGCTCACGCCGCCGTTCACCCCGGTGGAGGCCGCCGCCCTCGCCGAGGCGGCGCTCGCAGACACCCTGTACGCCGTGGCCGCCACGCCCGCCACCCGCCGGGTGCTCGTCCTGGAAGGGGCGCCCGGCCCGTGGCTGCCGCCCGGCTTCGACGTCGTACCGCAGTGCGACGGAGGTCTCGACGAGCGGCTGGCCGCGGCCTTCGCCGCCTGTGACGGACCGGCCCTGCTCATCGGAATGGACACGCCTCAGGTGACACCGGCTCTGCTCACCGTGGACCTCACGCACTGCGACGCCGTCTTCGGCCCGGCCGAGGACGGCGGTTTCTGGGCGCTGGGGCTGGCCGCACCCGACCCGCGGCTGTTGCTCGGGGTGCCGATGTCGACGCCCGACACCGGGGCCGTGCAGCGGGCCCGGCTCGTCGCCGCCGGGCTGCGCGTACGCGACCTGCCGCCGCTGCGGGACGTCGACACGGCCGCCGACGCCGAGGCGGTCGCCGCGCTCGCGCCCCGGGGCCGCTTCGCCGCCCGTCTCGCCGGGCTCACGGCGGTCGCCGGCCGATGAACCGACCCAGGAACGAATCCCCGGTGGACGGATCCCCGGTGAGCGACTTCCCCGCGGGTGACTTCCCGGTGGGCGACCTGGTCCCGTCGGCCGCCCAGCCCGCGTGGGCCGGCGCCGACCCGTACACCCGCGCGCTACGCACCGGCCACGGGCCCCTCTTCCTGCGCCGGTCCGACGGCTGGCTGCTGCCGTTGGAGGTGGAACGCTGGTGCGCCCGCGCCGACGCGGTCGACCTGGAGATCCTCGGCAGGTGCGAGGGCTCCGTGCTCGACATCGGCTGCGGCCCGGGCCGGCTCGTCGCGGAACTCGCCGGGCAGGGACGGCGTGTCCTCGGCATCGACGTCAGCGCGGCGGCCGTCAGCCGGACCACGCGGCTCGGCGGCCCCGCCATGCGCCGCTCGGTCTTCGAGCCGCTGCCCGCCGAGGGCCGCTGGGACACCGCCCTCCTCGTCGACGGCAACATCGGCATCGGCGGCGATCCGCGCGCGCTCCTCGCCCGGCTGACCGCCCTGCTGGTCCCGGCCGGGCTGCTGATCGCCGAGACCGTGCCGATGGACGTCGACGAGCGCGTCCGCGTACACATCACGGACGCGCGCGCCGCCGATGTCCCCGCCGCACCGGGTACGCCGTTCCCCTGGGCCCGCATCGGGACCCGCGCCCTGATCCGGTACGCGACGCGCGCGGGCTGGACCGCCGTCGATCAGTGGGCGACCGGCGGACGGTCCTTCGTCGCCCTGCGCAGCCGCAGCCTCAGGCGCAGCAGGAGGAGCAGCGCCGACCCGGCGAAGAGGACGGCCGTGATCAGCAGCCAGCGGCCGAGGAAGCCGTCCGCCGACAGCCCGGTCGCCAGCCGGTACCGCCGGTCCACCTGACCGCCGATCAGCGGGAACCAGACCAGCAGGAGCAGCGCCGACAGGGCCGCCGGGACACGGACGTACATCGTCCGCTCCCGGTGGCCCAGCGCGCCGAACACCCGGACCAGCGCGCGATCCGCCACCGCGTACAACGGCAGCAGCACCAGGTCGTGCAGCAGGGCCGCCCCCACGAACCACAGGGTGACCCCGAGCAGGTCGTCGCCGAGGAGCCGTACCCCGGCGTAGCCCGCGAGGGCGAACGAGCAGGCGAGCAGCAGGAGTTGCGCGGTCCCCTTGGGCGGCTTCCTCATCACAGGTCTCCGAACGTCATGCGGGCCACCCATTTCGTGTTGAGCACTCCGGGCGCGGCGGGCACGACGATGCGTGCCGGGTAGCCGTGGTCCGGGCTCAGGTCCTCGCCGTTGACCTGCAGAGCGAGCAGGGAGCGCGGGTCCGCCACCTGGTTGGCGCGCAGGGCCGCGCGGCGGAAGGAGCCGTGCAGTTGCAGGGACTCGACGAGGACGTCCGGCGGATCGTGGTCGTGGCCGACGAGCGCCGCGAGGTCCCGCAGCCGCACACCGCGCCACCACTGGTCCGAGGTCGACCAGCCTTCGACGCACGCGATGGGCAACGCCGCACTGTGCTGCGGCAGTTGGAGCAGATCGGCCCGGCTCAGCCGGACCGTGCCCGTGCGTCCCGTGACGACGAGCCGCCATGCGTCGTCGCCCGTCTCCGCGTCGTCGATGCCCGCGTAGGCGGCCGTCTTGTTGATCTGGAAGCCGTTCGGGCCGCTGCCCGGATCGGCTCCGCCGTGCGGTGCGAGGAGGGCCGTGTGCCGCAGCGGCCCGTCGAAACTCCGCCCCGCCGTCGTCCCGAACAGCAGCAGGGACCCACCGCCGACGAACCACAGCGCCCCACGCCGGGAGACGGTCGCGGGATCGGGCCGGGGGGAGACCAACTCCCCTCCGTCCGTTGCCTCCTGGCCCTGCCGCATACGGCGTACGTTGCGTACGGCGGCCGGTGTCTTCAGTACGGCGTGGGTGACGAACGCGGCGAAGAACACCCAGGCGCCGTAGAAGTGCAGCGGATAGAAGGACCCCGGGAAGAGGTAGTCGAGCTGGACGTTGAGCACGCCGGTCACGAACTCGAACAGCGCGCCCCCGACCAGCAGCAGCAACGAAATCCGCTCCAGCGCGTGGGCGAGCGAACGGGCCGGCGGCAGCGCGAAGAGCTTCGGTACCACCGACCACAGTTTGGCGAGCAGCACGGGGATCAGGGTGACGCCGAGCGTGACGTGCACACCCTGCGTGAGGCGGTAGAGCCAGTGCGGGCCAGTGGGCCACGCGAAGAGGTAGAAACCGAGGATCCCCTTGTCCGGGGTCTTGTCGTTCACCGGCGACAGGCCCGGGTTGTAGGCGGCGTACGACAGCAGGCCCGTCACGAACAGCACGGTGATGCCGACGAGCAGGACGAGGCCCAGTACCGAGGTGAACCACGGGCCGCGCAGCGGACTGCGCCAGAAACCGGGTGAGGTGGGAAGGCTTGGGAAGTGCCTTGGGGAGTGGTCGCGCATGGCCCGACCGTAGGCAGGAAAGGGCCCCGGGCAGGGCCCGCGAACCATGACGAAACGCTGACGTCCGCACGGCAGGAGGCTCGGAACGCCCTCTGTCGCCCTAGCGTTCCCGTGTGATCCGCTCCCCTCTGCGCGACCTGACCTCACGTGACCTGTTCGCGGCGTCGGCCGCCGTGCTCCTCGTCCTCGCCGCCGTGCTGATCGGCCGCCACATCGAGGAGACCGACCACACCCTGTTCGCGAACTGGCCGCCGCTGTGGGCGAGTTGGGAACCGCATGTTGGCCCGGGCACTCCGGCCGCGGTGACCGTCGCGCTCGGAGTCGTGGCGTACGGTCCCGTCCTCGCGGCGCGTCTGCCCTGGCGTGCGCTGCTGGGTGCCTCCTGGGCGGGCGCCATGGCCTGGATCTGGTCGCTGGCCCTGATCGACGGATGGCACCGGGGCGTGGCCGTCCGGCTCACCACCCGCTACGAATACCTCCAGGTCATCGACCGCTTCCACGACATCCCGGCGACCCTGCGGGACTTCACCCGCCACATCCCGCTCGACTCCCCCGACCACTGGCCACCCCATGTGGCGGGACATCCGCCCGCCGCCTCCCTCACCTTCGTCCTCCTCGACCGGATCGGGCTGAGCGGCGGCGGCTGGGCCGGCACCTGGTGCATCACGGTCGGCTCCACTGCCTGCGTCGCCGTGCTCGTGACCCTGCGCAGGCTCGCCGACGAGGAGTCGGCCAGGCGCGCGGCACCGTTCCTGGTGCTCGCACCGGCCGCGGTGTGGATGGGCACGTCGGCCGACGCGTACTTCGCCGCGGTCGCCGCCTGGTCGATCGCGGCACTCGCACGCGCCGTGACCTCACCGAAGGGCCCCCGGACGAAAGCCGCCGCCTTCACCTCCGGCCTCCTCTTCGGCCTGACCTGCTACCTCTCGTACGGGCTCACGCTCATGGCGGTGATCGGTGCGGGCGTGCTGTTCCTCGGGCGGAGCCGGGTCCGGGCCCTTCCCTGTCTCGTCTCCCGCGCCGCCTTCCTGGCCGCCGGTCTCGCCGTCGTCCCGGCGGCGTTCACGCTCGCCGGGTTCGACTGGTGGGAGGCGTACCACGTCCTGGTCACGCGCTACTACGACGGCGCGGGCGGTATCCGGCCCTACGGCTACTGGGTGTGGGCGAACCTCGCGTGCACGGTCCTCATCACGGGCCTCGCGACGGCGGCGGGGCTCCGGCGGGCGGGCGTGGCGCTGGTCCGGGGACGTCATGGGCTGCTGCCTCGCCGCGAGCCCCGGGGGCCGGGGGTCGTACGCCGAGTGCCCGGCGCCGAGTCTCCGGCGGTCGGCGTCGAGTCTCCGGAGGTCGGCACCGCTTCCTCCGGGACGGACGCCGAGTCGGTGCGGGCGGGTGCCCGGGCCCGGCTCGCCCTGCTCGTCCTGTGCGGGCTGCTCGCCCTGCTCGTCGCCGACCTGTCCGGGATGAGCAAGGCCGAGACCGAACGCATCTGGCTGCCCTTCGCGATGTGGCTGCTCCCCGCCTGCGCGCTGCTCGGCCGCCCCCGGGCCTGGCTGACCGCCCAGGCCGTACTCGCTCTGCTCCTCAACCACCTGCTGCTGACCGGCTGGTGACCGTTCCCGGGCCCGTCGTGAGGACACCGTCACGATTCTTTTGCTCGCCCGCCGCCCAAAGAACCGTATTTTCACGCCCGGGTGTGGCAAGTTGTACCTCAGCCGGTCCCGTCACTTCCCCCCGTAGTGGCGGGGCCGGCGTTTTCCTGCGTCCGCCCGGAGCGGCGGACGACCCCTCCCGGCTCGTCCTGTGGCCCTCACGTGTCGTCGGGACCGGGTGTGGGGGGCCAGACGGGGCGATGCTCCTCGGGAAGTTCCAGCAGGGCCAGCCCTACCGTGCGGCGGACGGGCAGCAGCTCCGTACTGCCCGTCAGGACCAGCAGCTCGGAGAGTCTGCGGCCCGCTCCGGCCAGGATCAGTCGGCCGTCCAGGCGCTTCAGCAGCCATCGGATCGCGAGCAGACAGTTCAGCCCCCGCGAGTCGCAGAAGACGAGAGCCGTCACATCGAGCACCAGGTGCCGTCGCCCCGCGTCGACGATGGCGGCGAGAAAGCCCAGGAAGTACTCCTCGCAGCTCTGGTCGAGTTCGCCGCTGATCCGCAGGACCGCGCAGTGCTCGCCCTCGGTTATCTGGGTGATCGTCAGGCGGTGGGTCTGCGTGGACATCACACCTCCCGGTTCCGGTGCCACGGGCGCCCTGTGGCACGCACCCGTACGCGTGCGTGTGCCCCGCATTCGAGCGGGCAACGGCACGGAGCGAAACTCTCTCCGCACGGTGGATCACGGTTGCCGCGGCGTCTGCTTGCGTGCGACGACGGGCGCGTAGGTGTCGTGTTCGGCGGTCCAGGTGACGTGCGGGGGTACGACCCGGGCGCACAGGGGGCCGCCCTGCGGGTCGGTCAGGCCGAGGCGTGCCACCAGTACGCCCTCGCGGGCGGCCTTCGCGAGGACGTCCGCGGGGACCATGTCGAGCATGAGCTTGGCGCGCCGGAACATCGAGAAGACGCCCGCCTCGTCGACCGTGCCCCAGGACAGGTAGACGAAGCGGCGGCCCAGGCGGTCCTGCACGTAGGGGCCCTGCACGTCCGTGCCGGTCGGTGTCGCGGTCGCCGTGCACTCCAGGGTCCAGGTCGCCGACTCCGCGTCCCCGGGGTGGGGTTCGAGCAGTTCGCCCGGCCGGCCGCGACGCTGTACGGCCACGTGGATCTCGCGGGGCTCCTCGGGGCCGTTCCTGCTGAGGGGGACGGGGTGGGTGCGGCCGGGGAGGTCGACGGCTTCGATGCGGATGCGCAGGGCGGTCATGGGGTCATCATGCCGCCGCGGGCGGCGGCCTGTGTCCCCCGGGCCTGCGGCGGCAGGTGCGGCTGGGGTGAGTGGTGAGCCACGGGTTCGATGTGGGGGGCGCCCCTTCGAGGGCGCCGCCGAAGGGGCGCGGGGAACTGCGCGCCCACCTCGTTCTCGTCGTCGAAGGTGAGGAGCGCGGCGACCGGTCCGAAGATCTCCGTGTCCATCAGCCGGCTGCCGGTGTCGACGTCGGCGAGCACGGTCGGCGGACAGAACCATCCCGGTCCCGGGTCGCCGCTCCGCCGTCCCCCGCGGCCGGGTCCTACAGGTGGCCGTGGCCGCGCAGACGTGCGCGCAGCAGGTTGGGGTCGGTGGCCGTGGCATAGGCGGCGCTGAGCACGTACACCTCCTTGCCGCGCAGCGCCACGGAGCTGGGGTTCTGGAGCCCGTCGGCGGTGTCCAGGACGGTGGTCCGGGTGCCGTCGGCCCCGATGAGCACGACCCGGTTGGTGGTGTTGAGCGTGGCCAGGACGTCGTCGCCGTGTCCGGTGAAGGCGAAGTCGTCGATTCCGGCCAGGTCCGGGTCCGACGCCTCGACCTGCGGGGTGCCCGCGCGGTTTCCCGGGCGGACCGGGATGCGCAGGAGGGTGCCCCGGTCGAGGTTGGTCACCCAGAGCGCGCCGTCGCGCACCTTCGCTCCGTTGACTCCGAGGAAGCCGACCGGGGCGAGTTCGGGTGCGGTGGACCAGGCGGTGGGGGTGCCGCCGGTGACGGGGACGGTCCACACCGTGCCGAGGACCGAGTCGGTGATGTAGAGGTGCTTGCCGCGTTCGTCCAGGGCCAGTCCGTTGGGCAGACCGTCCGCGGGCAGTGCGGCGATGCGCTGCGGCGCCTTCCCGGGGCGCAGCCGCCACAGGCCTGTCAGGTCGGCGGTTCCGGTCGCGTACAGCACGTACAGGGTGCCGTCTGGGGTGCGGGCGATCCCGGTGGCCAGCGGGAAGCCGAGGGCGGGGGTGTGGACTCCGCCGTCGGCGGGCGCGGGCAGGGTCGCCAGGACGCGGGTCGTGCCCTGCGGACTCACCTCGGCCACCTGGCGGCTCGCCGCGAAGGTGACGGCCGCGGCGCCGCCGGGCAACAGGGCTATGTTCTCCGGCAGTTGACCCGCGGACACGTCGAAGTGGGTGGCGATCCGTACGTCGGTCAGTGGTTCGTGGGTGGGACGGGTGGGGGTGGCGTCGGCCGGCAGGGCCGAGGCGAGGGTGGCCGCGACCACCGCGACGGCGGCCATGAGTGCCTTGCTACGTCGGTTCGGCATGGTTCCTTCTCTGGTTCCTTCTCTGGCTTCTTCTCTGGTTTCGGGCATGCGGCAGCCGCGGTGCGGCGCCGTGGTCGAAGGGCGCCTCGGGGAGAGGGCGTGAGGGTGCGACCGCCCCGCGACGGGCGCGGGTCAGGCGGTGCGGGTCAGCGGGTCAGCGGGTCAGCAGGTCAGCGGGTCAGCGGGTCAGACCGTGCGGGGATCGGCGCCGTGGTGCGGCCGGTCCGCTTCCCGTGGCGGCGCGGTGGCATGGGCGAGCAGCGCCAGGGCCGCCGCTGACGGGGAGCCGGGGTCGGCGGTGGCCACCACCAGGGACGGTCCGTCCCCCTGCGGGCTCTGCAGTGTCTGCTGGGTGACGGTCAGGGTCCCGACCAGCGGATGGCGCATCTCGTAGTCGGCGACATCGCAGGCGAGCACCCGGTGGTCGGCCCAGAGCGTGGCGAACTCCCTGCTGCGCATGGTCAGTTCGCCGATCAGCGCGGCCAGCAGCGGGTCGTCCGGGTGCCGTCCGGCCGTCAGCCGCAGATTGCCCACGACGGCTCTGGCCTTGGCGGGCCAGTCGGCGTACAGGTCGCGGGTGTGCGCGTCGAGGAACACCAGCCTGGCCATGTTGGGCCGTCGCCCCGGACCGCCCGCGCCGCCCGCGCCGCCGGGATCGTCCGGGCTGTCGGGATCGAGATGGCCCGCGAACAGCCCGTGCCCCGGCCGGTTCCAGGCCAGGACGTCGCTGCGGCGGCCGATCACGACGGCGGGGGTGCCGTCGACGGCCGCAAGCAGGGCACGCGTGGCGGGGGTGATGCGTTCGGGACGCGGCCGTGCGCCGGGCCCGCGGCGCCTCGGCGCACCGGCCAGGGTGTGCAGATGGGCCCGCTCGGCGTCGTCCAGCCGCAGTGCGCCCGCCACGGCGTCGAGCACCTCGCGCGAGGCGTTGCGTGACTGGCCCTGTTCCAGGCGGGTGTAGTAGGGCGCGCTGATGCCGGCGAGCATGGCCAGTTCCTCCCGGCGCAGCCCCGGCACGCGGCGCCGCTCGCCGTAGGTCCGCAACCCCACGTCCTCGGGGCGCAGTCGGCTCCGGCGTGCCTGGAGGAACTCGGCGAGGTGCCCGTGCTTGTTCATGACACCGAGTATGCGGACGGCCGCCGGTCGGTGCCTCACCCCGCCGGGGTAGGGATCGGCGGGGTGTCCGGCTGCAAGCCCGAGGGTCCGCCTACAGGCCGGCGAGCACCCGGTCCGGGGTCAGGGGGAGTTCGCGGTGGCGGACGCCCGTGGCGTGGTGGACGGCGTTGCCGATGGCGGCGGCCGTGCCGACGATGCCGATCTCGCCGATGCCCTTGCTGCCCATCGGGTTGAGGTGCGGGTCGTCCTCGTCGATCCAGTGCGCCTCGATGTCGGGCACGTCGGCGTGGGCCGGGACGTGATAGGCGGCGAGGTCGCGTTCCACGAAGGCGCCGGACGCGGCGTCCATGGTGCTGCTCTCGGTGAGCGCCATGCCCAGGCCCATGGTCATGGCGCCGATGAACTGGGAGCGCGCGGTACGGGCGTTGAGGATGTGTCCGGCGGCGTAGACGCCCAGGAGCCGGCGTACCCGGACCTCTCCCGTGACCGTGTCGACCGTGACCTCGGCGAATTGGGCGCCGAAGGCGTGCCGGGCGTAGGGGCTGTCGGCGTCGGCGGTGCCCGCCGTGTCGGCGTGCGCCCTGAGCCCCTCGGACGGCAGGGGGCCGCTGTGCCCAGCGAGGGTCGAGGCCAGTCGCGTACACGCCTCGTGGACGGCCCAGCCCCAGGACGCCGTACCGGACGAGCCGCCGGCCAGTGGCGCGGACGGCAGGTCGCTGTTGCCGACTTCGGTGCGTACGCGGTCCAGGGGGGCGCCGAGTGCGTCGGCGGCGACCTGGGCGAGGACGGTACGGGCGCCGGTGCCGATGTCGGTGGCGTTGATGCGGACGACGAAACTGCCGTCGGGAGCCGCGTGTGCCTCCGCCTGCGCCGGGCTCGCCATCACCGGGTAGGTGGCGGAGGCGACTCCCGTACCGACGAGGAGCGGGCCTTCGGAACGGATCCCGGGGCGGGGGTCGCGTGCCGCCCAGTCGAAGCGCCGCGCGCCCTCGCGCAGGCAGTCGACGAGGTGGCGGCTGCTGAACGGCTTGCCGCTGTCGGGTTCGGTGTCCGGCTCGTTGGTGATGCGCAGTTCCACGGGGTCCAGGCCCGCCGCGACGGCGAGTTCGTCCATGGCCGACTCCAGGGCGTACATGCCCGGTGCCTCGCCGGGTGCGCGCATCCAGGACGGGCTGGGCACGTCGAGTGGGACCACCCGGTGGGAGCTGAGCCGGTGGGGCGCCGCGTACATGATCCGGCTCGGTACGGCGGCCTGTTCCACGAACTCCTTGATGCGGGAGGTGTGGGTGGTGACCTCGTGGAGGGACGAGGTGAGGGTCCCGTCGGCGGTGGCGCCCAGGCGGATCCGGTGCAGGGTGGGTGCCCGGTGCCCGACGACCGCGGGCAGGAAACGCCGGGGCAGTGCGACGGTGACGGGGCGTCCGGTCTCGCGTGCCGCCATCACGGCGAGCACCACATGGGGACGCGGGGTGCCCTTGGATCCGAACCCGCCGCCGACGTGCTCACTGATGACGGTGACGTCGTCCTCGGACAGCTCGAACAGCGAGGCCAGGGTGGCACGGACGGTCGTGGCGCCCTGGCTGGAGTCGTGCACGACGAGCCTGCCGCCGTCCCAGCGGGCCGTGGCCGCGTGCGGCTCCATGGGGTGGTTGTGCAGCGGCGGTACGCGATAGCGGGTGTCGATACGGACCTCTGCGGACGCGAACGCGCCCTCGGGATCGCCCTGTTCGCGGCGCGCGGGGAATCCGCCGTTGGCCTCCCCGGGCGCGTAGGCCCCGGGATGGTCGTCGGTCAGGGTGACGTCGTGTTCCTCCACGTCGTACTCGACCCGGACCGCGGCGGCGCCGGCGCGGGCCGCCTCCAGGGTCTCGCCGATCACCAGAGCGACGAACCAGCCGTGGTGCGGCACGCGCGGGTCCTGCAGCACGGAGAGTGTGGGATCGTCGGCGGGGGCGAGCCTGGGCGCGTTCTCGTGGGTGAGGACGGAGAGGACTCCGGGCAGTGCCAGGGCGGCTTCCACGTCCACGGTACGGACCGTCCCGCCGGCGATCCCGGCTACCACCGGCCAGGCGTGCGCCCGGCCGGGATCGGTCTGTTCGGCGGCGTAGCGGGCACTGCCGGTGACCTTGTCCCGGCCCTCCCGGCGCTCGGCGGGCGCGCCCAGCGCGGTGCCGGTGTCGGCCATGACTGCTCCTTCTGCTGAGTTTTCGGTCAGGTGCCGGTCGGGTTTGCGGTCAGGTGCCGGTGGTGGGCGGCGCGAGCCGTTGCAGGGCGTCCACCGCGAGATTGCGGACCAGCCGGACCTTGTAGCCGTTGTCGCGCAGCGGCTGGGCGGCGGCGAGTTCGAGATCGGCGGCCCGCTCGAACGCGGCCGTCGTCGGCGCCGCGCCCAGCAGCGCCTCTTCGGCGATGCGGGCCCGCCAGGGCCGGTGGGCCACTCCCCCGAAGGCGAGGCCGACCTGCCGGACGACACCGCCCTCCACGTCGAGCACCGCGGCGACGGAGGCGAGGGCGAAGGCGTACGAGGCACGGTCGCGGGCCTTGCGGTAGAGCGAGGGCAGCCCGGCCGTGGCGCCGGGCAGGACCACACCGGTGATCAGCTCGCCGGGGCGAATCACCGTGTCCTGCTCGGGCCGGTCCCCGGGCAGCCGGTGGAACTCCGCCACGGGAACGGTCCGCGGCCCGTCGGCGCCGTGCAGTTCGACCTGCGCGTCCAGGGCGGCCAGCGCCACGGCCATGTCCGACGGATGCGTCGCGATGCAGTGCGGGGAGTGCCCGAGCACCGCGTGATCACGGTGTACGCCGTCCAGGGCGCCGCAACCGGACCCGGGAGCGCGTTTGTTGCAGGGCTGGTCGGTGTCCTGGAAGTACGGGCAGCGGGTGCGCTGGAGCAGATTGCCGCCGGTGGTGGCCGCGTTGCGGAGTTGTCCGGAAGCTCCGGCCAGCAGGGCCTGGGAGAGCGCCGGCCAGCGGTCGCGGACCGTCGGGTGGGCGGCGAGGTCGCTGTTGCGGACCGTGGCGCCGATCCGTACGGATCCGTCGGGCAGTTCGTCCACCGTGTCGAGGGGCAGCCTGCTGACGTCGACCAGCGTGGACGGTTCCTCCACGCCGAGTTTCATCAGGTCCATCAGGTTGGTGCCGCCGCCGAGATAGCGGGCGCCGGGGTGGGCCGCGTACAGCTCGGCGGCCTCCTCGACACTGCCGGCGCGCGCGTAGGCGAGGGGTTTCACCGGATCACGTCCTCGACGGCTCGCACGATGTTCGGATAGGCGCCGCAGCGGCAGAGGTTGCCGCTGAGCCGCTCGCGGATCTCGTCCGGATCGAGCGGCACGGGTTCCCCGGACGGGCTTCCGGGGTCCGTCACGTGCGAGGGGTGCCCGGACTCGGCCTCGGCGATCGCGCCGACGGCGCTGCAGAGCTGTCCCGGTGTGCAGTAGCCGCACTGGAAGGCGTCGCGGTCGATGAAGGCCCGCTGCAGCGGGTGCAGTTCGCCGTCCGTCGGCCGTTCTGCGCCGTCGTCGCGGTCGTCGTCACCGGCGGCGAGTCCCTCCACCGTCGTGATGTCGCAGCCGTCCTGGGCCACGGCGGGCAGCAGACAGCTGTTGAGGCGGCGGCCGTCCACCAGGACCGTGCAGGCGCCGCACTGGCCGTGATCGCAGCCCTTCTTGGCGCCGGTGAGGTGCAGCTGCTCGCGCAGCACGTCCAGCAGGACGGAGCGGTGGTCGACGACGAGCGTGCGCGGCCTGCCGTTCACCCGCAACGTCACCTCGGAGTGGTGGCGATCGGGTGACGAGGGGATGCGTTCCCCGCGAGGGGCGCCGCCGTCCGCGGTCCGGCCGTCCACGGCCGAGCCGTTGGCCGGGCCGCTGCTCAGGCTGTTCTTCGGACTGTTCTTCGGGCTGCCCATGCTGTTCATGACCTTCCGACGGCATACGGAACACGCAGCTCACGTATCCAGGCTGCGGCCCGCCACACGTTCCCGCACGCCGGAACCGTGCCCGGAGGTCCGGCGTGCGGCTCCCTCGCCGTCGCTCCTCGGCGCTCCTCGGCCCCCCCCTCAGCCTTCGTCAGCGGCCGGCCGCCGCCGTGACCGTCGCCGGGTCCTCACCGGTCAGCTCCACGATGCGGTGCGGCGCCACACCCGCGGCCAGCGCCCGTCCGATCAGCTCGTCCCGGCCGTCCGTGATGTCGCGGTACGACAGCAGCTGCTCCTCGACCCGGGCGATCACCTCGGGGCCGGTCCGTGCGCGCACCCGGCTCAGTTCCTCGTCGCTCAGCGGCACCGGCAGCCGCTCCGCGCCCTCGGGGACGGAGCCCGTCTCCTCCGGCGGCAGCAGACGCAGTTCCGGCGCGGTCGCCGTCGTCCCCTGGGCGTCCAGCCATGCCCGTACCGCGGGAGTCTCCATGCAGGCGAGGTCACCGACGGCGGCCGGGGGCACGCCGAGGCGCACGGCCGCGTCGTCCAGCAGGAACAGGTAGGCGTCGTCGGTCATCCTCGGCACCTTCTCAACGGGGACAGGTCGACCTCCCTCTACCCCGCCACTCCCTGATTACCGCCGTCGTTCGGATCGGCCGACGGCCACCCGGCGGTTCACGGCCGCGGTGCCAGGGCGCCCAGCACCCACGGCATGTGCTGCCGCTGGGTGACGATCAGCACGGGTACGCCCTCGTCCTCGCACTCCAGGACCCAGGCACGGCCCCGGAGGTCCGGCGGGGAGGGATCCGACCAGTACGGATGGCGGACGCGCAGCGGGGTCAGGGTGCGCGGCACCGCCCGGCGGTGCGCCACACCCGGGTGGCCCATGGTCGTCGCCAGGAGACCGGCGGCGGCCAGCAGGTGGGTGCCGTGTTCCGCGTAGGGGACCTCGCCCACGATCCGGCCCGGGAAGTGCTGCTCCTCGGTGGGCCGGGTGGGCGGCACGTCGATGGTGTCGTCACCGCGCCGGCGTCGGCGCAGGAGTACGGCGGTCACCGCGCAGACGGCGACCGCGACCGCGGTCGCCTCTGCGACGAGGAGGAGTGCCGCCCCCATGTCGTCGGTGGCCCACGGGGCGCACGCGCCGACGACCGCCAGGCAGACGGCCGCGAGGAAGGGCAGGCCGATGTCCCACGGCTGCGCCCTCCTCGCCACCCGGGCGTGCAGCGCCATCCAGAACCAGCACCAGAGGAAGCCCGTCCCGTAGAGGCCGATCGCGAGGCCCGCGGTGGCGACGACCTTGTAGTCGTCGCGCGGGTCCGCGTGGGTGTACCTGCGCCCGGCGGCGAAGTCGACGTACCGGATCTGCCCACGCCAGTACGTGACCCGGACGGCCGCGCCGGGAGAGGCGACCGGGCTCACCGAGGGACCGCCCCCGAGGGTGGCCCGCCCCTCGGTCCCGTCCGCCTCCACGACGTACAGCCGATACGAGGATGTCCTTCGGCCCCGTACCTCCTCGGTGTGGTCGATGCGCGCGCCCACGGTGCGCAGGCAGTCGTCGGAGGCGCTGTCGTCCGGGGCGCAGCGGGACGCCGTCCTGAAGGCGTGTCCGTCACCGATCGCGGCAGGCGTGCTGATCAGCAGCAGCCATGCGGCCGCCAGCGCGCACACGGCGGCGACGGCCGCGGCGCCGATCAGCTGTCCACGGTTCCTTGAACGCCGTACTACAGGCGGTACTTCAGTCGCTACGCCGGCCGGTACTTCGGTCGGCATTTCGGTCGGTACTTCGGTCCGTACGCGAGTCACCAGCGCATTCTCCTGGGGTGACAGCCGAAAGAACATGAGTGAACTGGGCGCTGCGACGTGCCGGTTGTTGCCGGGATCCGGCAGGTGGGGCCTGAGGCGGGAGAAGTTGAAAGCGCGACCGAATAAGACAAATGCAACTTCTATGAATAAGTCCTCGCATAACGGTCACCCGTAGCTCCGAGAACCGAGAAGAACATGTCTCTCGCAAAGGGGATGGTGGTATGTCTTCCACCGAGTTTCTGACCGACGAGCTCACCGAGGTCCAGGGCGTGGACGTCGAAGCGGCTCTCGACCCGGTCGAGGCCGACGGCTCGTACCGTGACAGTCGTGAATGCGCAGCGCTCGCCCTGACGTCCGGGTCGACATCACTCCTGCTGTCGCCTCCGACTCCGCGGCCGAAGAAGGGCTGACGGGACAGACACATGGAACAGTCAGGCACTTCTACCCGCCTGGCGGACGCAGTGCAGGGCCTGACGTCAGAACTGGTCTCCGCTCTTCGGAGCGGGGGCCCGTTCGGGCTGGCGGGCAGCGTCCCGGGAGCCGGCGGACCGGAGGCGGCCGACGGACTGACCCTCGCCGCCGTACGGGTGGTGGGGGCCGATGCCGTTCTGCCGAACGTCCTGCGCGGCGGACCTCCCGCACCGGACGACCTCGCCGTGTTCAGCGGGGCCGTACACGCCTATCCGCCACCCGCGGACGCGTCGCCCACCTCCGCGTGGAGCCACTGGGCCATGAAACGAACACTTCTGCGACTGGGCGGCACAGCGGACACGTCGTCGCCCGCGTCGTCGGGCACGTCGTCGGACGCGCCTCGTCACGGCACGCCCGGGCACAACGGTTCGGCGGGGCAGGGCGCGGAACCCCGGGCGGCCTGGCTCGACGGCGCCTCATGGCAGTCGCTCACCCATCAACTCGCCGTACTGGCCCCGCTCGCGGTGCCCGGCGGGGACTGCGCGGTGGCCCGCGTGGCCCGTGACCGTCCCGTCGACGTGGCCCGGGGATTCGTCCGGGCCGTCCGTCGCCGCGACTGGCTCCAGGCGGCAGGGGCGGGCCGCTGGCTGGTCCTGCTCGACGGAGTGCCGGACACGCTCGGACTGGAGGCCGGCCTCGCGTTCGTGGCGCAGATGGGCTCCGCCGATCCACGGGTGCAGCTGCAGGTCGAGGCCGCGCGGCTGATGCGGACCGGAGCACCGGTGTGACGGCGCACGACGTGCGAGGGCTCGGTGAGGCCGCGATGGCCTGGGTGTCCGCCCATCGCGGCGAGTTCGCGCTCGGCGACGACGCGCTCGCCGAGCACGCGGATGTGAACTTCACCTGGAAGCCCCTCGGTGAACTGGCCCAGGTGTGCGTCAGTGTCCGCAGACACACCGACGCCGCCGACCCGCTGCACGAGGCCGCCCGCGACCTGCTCGCCTTCGCCTGGCAGCAGACCGGCCGGGGCTCCCTCTTCCTCGAACTGCAGCACCTCGAACCCTTCGCCACGTATCCACTGGAGATCTACGCGGCCTTCGCGTCGGCCGGACTGCGCCACACCGGCTACGAGAAGGCCACCGCGACGGTGGCCCGCACCCGCGGCTGGCAGGTGACCGAGCAGGAACCGAACCGGCGCCTCAGCGTCCTCAACTCCGAGCGCCGCAGCGGCATCCCGCAGCACGCCGAGACGGACCGGGCGCTCGGACGCACCTGGCTGGGCGGTCTGCCGGAGCCCTGGACGTTCGAACGGGCCGCCGGGTACACGCTCACCCATGTGGTCTTCCATCTGACGGACTGGGGCCTGACCCCGCTGGGCATTCCGCCGCAGGTCGCCGACTACCTCCACCAGTGGCTGCCGCCCTGGCTGGACACCTGCCTGGAGGACGGGCAGTGGGACCTGAGCTGCGAACTGCTGGCCGTGGCCGGCAGCCTGCCGGGCCCACCCGACCTCACCATGCTGCGGGATTCCTGGGCGAAGCTCGCCCGGGCTCAGGACCCCTCCGGCGCGGTCCCGGAGGTGGGTTCCGGGCGGGAGGGCCACCCGGTCGCGGACGACTTCGCCGGCTGCTACCACTCGACCCTGATGACGCTCTTCGCCGCCGTACTGACCGATGACCGGCTGCGTGCGCATGCCACGGCCGCAACCGCAGGAACGGGAACGGGAGCGGGAGCGGGGACGGGGACTGACACGGACACAGCGGATGACGACAGCGCGCGCACGAGCAAGCCCTCGGGAAAGGTGCGCGTCTTCGAGCACGCCGTCCACGCGACCCGCGCGGCGCGGCCCGAACAGGGCGGGCAAGGAGTGTCGAGATGACCAGCACCCGCCTCGTCCACACCGTCGGAACCGGCGCCCTGGAGTGGCTGCACGCCCACCGCGACGGGTTCCGGCTGGAGCAGGACGTCGACCCGGAAGTGGGCTTCCTGGAGCGTTTCAAGCCGGTCGGTGAACTGGCCCTCATCTGCAAGGTGTTGTTCCGCGAGGGCGTGGCCGGATCCCGACAGGCCCAGCTGGCACGGCAGTTGCTCGACCACGCCTGGCGCGACACGCTGGACGGCGGCCGGATGCTGGTCCGCGCCCAGCGCATCGAGCCCCTCTCCCCCATCCCCTTCGAGGTCTATCTCCCGTTCAAGGAACTGGGCTACAGCCACCCCGAGGCCGAGCAGGCCTTCCGGCTCAACCAGCGACTGGAGAGCTTCCACGCCTTCGAGCTGCCGCCGACGCGCCGGCTCGGCCTCTCCGCGTTCCAGCGCCGTTTCGGGCTGCCTGCCCGGCCGCCTGAGTCCGAGGTGATCGGCAGGACCTGGCTCGGGCGCACCCCGGAACCCTGGACCGTCGAAGGGCACATCGCCTACGACATCACGCACACCGTCTTCCACCTCACCGACTGGGGCGAGAACCCGGGCGGGATACCGGCTCCGCTCGCCGACTACCTGGCCACCTGGCTGCCGGTCTGGCTGGACGACTGGCTCGACCTGGAACGCTGGGACCTGCTCGGCGAACTGCTCGTCGTCGACGCCTGCCTGCCCCGCCCCACCCTGGACGAGCGGGCCTGGGAAGGCTTCGCCGCCGCCCAGCAGCCCGACGGGGCGATGCCCGCCGTGCGCACGATGCCCGAGGGCACTCCCGAGGAACTGTTCGACCTCGTCTACCACCCGACACTCGTCGCCGCGTTCGCCTCCGTACTGGCCACGTCCCGCGCCCTGACGCAGTTGGCGCACGCACCGGCATGACACCGCGACCCGAACCCTGGCCCGGCATCGCGCCCGGCCTCACGGGTGAACTCCCGTGCCGTCCCGCCCCGAAGCGGCCCCCGGACGGCGGGACCGCAGGGGACCTGCTCGACGACGCCGTCGACGCCGTCGACGCGCCCGATGTCGTCTTCGCCCTCTCCCGCGACGGTCACCGCACGGTGCGCGGCGGAGGCACCGCGCCGCACCCGCCCGTGCCCCGCGAACAGCTGCGCTACGAGATCGGCTCGGCCACCAAGACCTTCACCGGACTGCTCCTGGCCCGGTTGACGCAGTCGGGCGCCCTGTCCGCCGGCGAGCCCGCCGCGACCTGTCTGGACCCGGCCCGGCGCGTCGGGCGGGACCCCGTCACTCTCGCGCACCTGATCACCCACACCTCCGGACTGCCCGCGCTGCCCGCCGACTTCTTCCTCCGGGCCCTGCCCACCTGGCGCACCGACCCGTACGCCGGCTACCCGGACCGGCGCGTGATCGACGCCTTCCTGCGCCACCGGCAGCACCGGCGGCCCGGCGCCCGCTGGCACTACTCCAACTTCGGTGTCGCCGTCCTCGGTCACGCCCTGGCCGCGGCCACCGCGACCCCCTGGGACGACCTGCTCGGCGCGCAGGTGCTGCGGCCCCTCGGACTGAACGGCACCGCCCTGCGTCCCGGCGGCCCGGAGACCGACGCCACGGGCCACCGCAAGGACGGCACAACTGCCGTACCTCCGCTGTCCGTCGGCGGCTTCCAGTCGGCGGGCGCCGTCCGGGCCACCCCGCCCGACCTGCTGACGTTCCTCGAAGCCCACCTGGCACCGTCGGGCCCGTATCCCTCGGGCCGGGCTCCCGCCGACGGCGGTCTGGCCGACGCACTGCGGGCGGTACGCCGTCCGGTCCTGCGGCGCGGGTGGGGGCACCGGCATGTGCACACCGTGGCCTGGTTCCAGCACCCCACCGGCCACGGCCCGATGTACTTCCACTGCGGGGCCACGCTCGGCCAGCAGGCCTTCCTGGGATTCAGGCCCGACACCGGTACGGCACTGGCGGCCGTGTGCACGCGCCGCTTCAGGGCCCGCGACACCTTCGTGGCGACGGCGTACGCCCTGCTGGCCGGTACGTGAGTCACGGCCCCGGCCCGCCGGGCGCACGCGACGGCGCGAGGGCCATGTCCGAAGACAGGCACCTCGCGCCGTCGCGCACTGCGTCCGAGTGACCGTCAGAGGCGCTGCCACAGGGCCGGCGTGAGGCGGGGCTGCCACGCTCCCTGCGCCTGGTGCGTCTGCAGACACTGGTACGAGACTCCGTCGTAGGTCACCCGGGTCCCGGTCTCGTACACCCGGCCCGTGGTCCAGCCGACCGTCTGGCCGTCCTCCGGTGCGGGTGTGCCGCTCTGCGCCGTGGCGGTCCTGAGCGTCAGACCGTACGTGGTGAGCAGCGGGTTGATGGGCTGGTGGAACGTGATGCCGCCGGCCTTGCAGTCGCCGCTGCCCCCGGACGTGACGCCCTGGGCCTGGGTGCCGGACATGTAGGAGCCGCCGGAGTCACCCGGCTCCGCGCACACCGTCGTACGGGTCACTCCGTTGATGTCGCCCTCGGCGTAGCTCACGGTGGTGTCGTGCTGCTCGATCGTGCCGCAGTGCCAGCCGGTGGTGGAGCCGGAGCGGCAGATCGCCGCGCCCACCAGCGCCTGTACGGAGCCGGCGACCTGCACGTTCGTGTCGCCCTCGCCCTTGACGGCGGGTGTGGCGGTCCACTCGCTGTTGACGCTCACCCAGGACATGTCCTTACCCGGGAAGACCGAGGCCTCGAAGGTGCCCTGGGCGACCTTGTTGAAGCCGGTGGTCCTGGCACCCGCCTTCCCGCAGTGCCCGGCGCTGGCGAAGCCCTGCTGCTCCCCCTTGGTCACGGAGAAGCCGACCGAGCAGCGGGCCTTGTCGTCGATGTAGTAGGCGTCGCCGCCCCGGACGTCGTGCAGGGCGCGCGGCCGGTCCGCCGACACCTTGACGTCCACGAGCCGCCGGTCGATCCCGGCGGCCTCGACGAGCTTGTCCGCGGCGGCACGGCTGGTCGCCTGCACGGTCACGAGGTTGGTCCGTACGTCGACGTACCTGACCGGCGTGTCGAGGGACGTGCCGACCGCCGCGGCGTCCAGTTTCGACTTGGCGGTGTTCAGGTCCTTCAGCGCGTTCTTGACGACCTTGGCCTCGGCCCCGTCGGCCTTGATGGCGGCGACCCGGGCGGCGTCGGTGGTGGCGACGGTCAGGCCGGCGGAGGTCGTGCCGTGCACCCAGGCGCCCGCGAAGTGCTTGCCCAGTACGTTCTGGAGCCGGCCGGCGCGGGTGCCCGCCTCGGCCTCGTTCACCAGCCGCGCCTTGGCCTGTGGACCCGTCAGCCGCAGGTCGCGCTGCATGGCGCGCAGGACGACGGCCGAGGGCCGGTCGGCGCCGAGCGTCTGCGCGGAGGACGGCGCCGGCGCGGGTGGCTCGGCGGCCGCGGCCGCGGGCAGCGCGGTGAGCGCGAGTGCGCCGAGCACGGTCAGGGCGGTCCGGGCGGCTCCGCCGGCGTGTCTGGGGACCATCGGGTGACTCCTCGTTCTCGGGATATCTAGGCCTTGCCGACATGGGCTCAGAACATGTCTGCTTTCTGATGGTTCGGCGCTTCGGACGACACGAAGGACCCGCCCGGCGGAGTACCGGATGCCGGGGAGCGCCCTCTGCGGGTACGGACCCCGGCCGTCGGCGCCCGGACGGGTTTCCCGTCACACGGGCTTGAGGCCCGGATCGCCCGCCTCGGTCACGAAGGACGCGGCCGTGGTGACCGGTGCGCCGGGCTTCGTCACGGCGGAGACGGTCCGGTAGTCGGCCCGGGCCTTCGCACGGTCCAGGGCGACCCGTACGTAACCGCGCCGCCCGTTGTAGAACTTCAGGTGCGGGTTGGCCTTGAGATACGTGTCCCAGTTGCCGGGCCGGTCCGCGCCGTCCTTGCCGCTGGCGACCGAGGTGGCGACGATCTCCGTGGCCAGCGTCTTCGACGCCGGGTCGTCGAAGTCCTCCTTGATGTCGAAGGCGTACCCGACGTGCACGTCCCCCGTCATGACGAGCAGGTTGTCGACCCCGGCGGAGTCCGCGCCGTCGAGGACGCGCCGGCGCGAGGCGCGGTAGCCGTCCCAGGCGTCCATCGACGTCCGCGCCTCCGCGCCGAGGTCGAACTTGCGCTGCGAGAAGCACACCTGCTGCGCCATGACGTTCCACAGGTTCTGCGAGGCACGCCAGCCGTCGAGCAGCCACTTCTCCTGCGCCGCGCCCGTGATGGAGCGGGCCGGATCGTCCGTCTCGGGACCGGGGGCGTGCAGTGTGTCCCCGTACGCCTGGTCGGAGCGGTACTGGCGGGTGTCGAGGACGTCGAACTGGGCGAGGGTGCCCCACTGGAGCCGGCGGTAGAGCTGTCCGTCCGGGCCGTTGGGCATCTGGGCGTTGCGCAGGGGCTGGTTCTCCCAGTGCGCCCGGTAGGCCGCCGCGCGCCGCAGCAGGAACTCCTGCGGCGGGTCGTTGTTCTCGCTGATCGCGCCCGCGTAGTTGTTCTCGGTCTCGTGGTCGTCCCAGGTGACGACGAAGGGATGCGCGGCGTGGGCCGCCTGCAGATCCGGATCGCTCTTGTAGAGCGCGTAGCGCAGCCGGTAGTCGTCGAGGGTCTTGGTCTCACGGTTGTAGAGGTCGGGCAGCTTGCGGTCCGTGTAGTTGCGCGCACCGCCCACGGCGTTGACGGCGTACTCGTAGAGGTAGTCGCCGAGGTGGAGGACCACGTCGACGTCGTCCTGCGCCAGATGGCGGTGCACGGTGAAATAGCCGTCGTGGTACGCCTGGCAGGCCACGGCCGCGTAGGTGAGCTTCGCGACGGCGGCCGCGGTGGCGGGCGCCGTGCGGGTACGGCCGGTCTCGCTGATCCAGGTCCCGGTCCTGAACCGGTAGTAGTAGACCCGGCCGGCGTCGAGGCCCTCGACCTCCACGTGCAGGCTGTGGTTGTACTCGGGGAAGGCGATGGCGGTGCCCCTGCGGACCGTCAGCGCGAAGAACTCGTCGGTGGCCACCTCCCACTCGACGGCCACGTACTGCCCGGGCAGACCACCGCCCGGCTCGTACGGGGCGGGCGCGAGCCGGGTCCACAGCAGCACCGAGCCGGGCAGCGGGTCTCCGGAGGCGACGCCGAGCGTGAACGGATCGGTGGGGATCCTCGCCGCGTCCAGTTCCCGGGGGCCTGAGGCACCCCGGGCCGGCAGGTTGGTGCCGAAGGCGAGGGCGGCGGTCGCGGCGGTCACCGAGAGGAACCGGCGGCGGCCGAAATGCCGTGCGGCGGCGCGCACTTCGGGGTCGTGCCGTGACGAGGTGTCCTGCGTCAGCGCTCTGCGACGGCCTGCCGGGGCCATGGAGGCCTCCTCTCGCGGTTGACGACACGCACAACGGACCCACCCGCTGCGTGCGACCAGGTCACGGGGCCGCAGGAAGTGGATCACCGCATGTTAAACAGATAAAGCGCATAAATGCCGCAAGCTTGGAGATGCGGGGCGTCCGCGCCGCACAGGGGGACCGCCCGGCCCTCCGGTCCGTCACCATCCGCTCGCCGTGCCGGACTTGACCGGTCGCGGACCATGGCGCGGGGTACGGCGCGGGGCACGCGCAAGCCCCGCGCGAACACGTACGCGCCGTCGCCCTGACCCTACGGACCGGAACCGTCCGCCGACGGCCTCGCGTCTAGGGCGGAAACAACCGGTATCAACCGGAATCGATCCGACCGCGGGGGACGGACCATGGAACGCCTCAGGACCTTTCTCGGCAAGCACGTGTGGCTGCAAGTCGTGCTGTCGACCCTCATCGCCAGCGCCCTGGTGGTGCTCCTGTTCCCGGAGTCCTCGGTCCTCTCCGCCGTGATCCGCACGGCCCTCATCTCGGTCGCGGTCGTCGCCGTGCTGCTCGCCGCCCGGCGCGAGGAGAGGCGCGCCGTCGGCGGCACGGAGAACCTCGTCACGCTGGAACGCAAGGTGCGCAAGGGTGACGTGCCCGCCGATCCCGCGGAGCGCGACGCCATGCGCGGACTGGTGGACCGGCGTCTGTACCGTTCACGTCACCGCGTTGCGGCCCTCGTCCTCCTCACGGTCGTCCTCGGCGCGGTCACCGCCCTGTCGGCCCTGGCCGGCGAGGAGCGCCAGGCCGTCATCTTCTCGCTGTTCGCCGTCGCCTTCGTCAGCTGGAGCATCGTCAACAGCTCCCGTCAGCATCGGCGCCTGACCACCATGGACGCGGCGCTCAGGAGCGGCGGCCCCGCTCCGGGGCCCGACTGCTCCCAGGCCTAGGCCGAGCCGGGCGCCGCGGCCTCCAGGTCGTCGATGCTGCCGGACATGATGGTCCGCACGTGCTCGCTGATGTGCTCGGCGGGCCAGTCCCACCAGGCGACGGCCAGCAGCCGGGCGACGTCCTCGTCGGCGTACCGGCGCCGCAGGAGCCTGGCCGGGTTGCCGCCGACGATGCCGTAGTCGGGCACGTCGTCGACCACGACGGCCCCGGAGGCGATGATCGCCCCGTGCCCGATCCGGACCCCGGGCATCACCGTGGTCCGGTATCCGAACCACACGTCGTTGCCGACCACGGTGTCGCCCCGGCCGGGCAGCCCGGTGATCAGATCGAAGTGCTCGGCCCAGTCCCCTCCCATGATCGGGAAGGGGAACGTCGAGGGGCCGTCCATCCGGTGGTTGGCCCCGTTCATGATGAACCGCACGCCTTCGCCCAGCGCACAGTACTTACCGATCACCAGCTTCTCCGGCCCGTAGTGATACAGCACATTGCGGGTCTCGAAAGCCGTCGGGTCGTCCGGATCGTCGTAGTAGGAGTACTCCCCCACATCGATCAACGGCGAGGTGACCAGGGGACGCAGCAGCACCACCCGGGGCTGCTCGGGCATCGGATGCAGCACGTCGGGATCGGCGGGAAGGGCCGGCATCACGGATCAACTCCTCATGGATGACTGGTCACATGATCGCAGCCGCCGACGGGACGATGCCGGATGCCCCGCTTTCTCCAAGTCCATGGTCCCGGCATGCCGTGCGGCTCTATGCTTGAAGCCGCGCCGGGGGACGGGGATTGCATGGTGGCACCTGAGGCGTCCCGCGACGCGGATCGGCCGCAAGGTTCGGCACGCGACGAATTCGCACTGGAGCGCTACCGCTACATACTCCAGCAGATTCACGCGGTGAACGAGAATCTCCACCGTTTCCTGGCCATCTATCAGACACTCGCGACCACGTTGGTCACCGCCGTTCTCGCCCTTTTCGTGGGATACCGCGAATGGGGGATCGACGCCGCGACAGCCCGTGGCGGAGTGCTCGGGCTACTCGTCCTCACCACCGTTGTCGCCGCTTTCACCGCGACCCTGATCGTCGTCGGAGCCCTCACGTGGCTGGACTACCGCCATGAGGAGTGCGACCTCACGGACGAGATGGTCGCCCCCGACTTCCGCGCGCGTCCACGCACCCGAAACCTGCTGCGCTGGTACGAGACGTACGTCCTGGCCTTCATCGTCGTCTCGGTACTGCTGATGTGGTTACTGGCCACACTCTTCCTGCTTCCCGCGATGAGGTGAAGTTCTCAGGTGCCGGAATTCGATTTCACCGCGACACCTCTGTGGCAGAAGACCCTCGCTGTACGACCGCGTGGGGACGATCACCGGGTACAGCGTGAACGTCTGCGCGCTTCCTATCTGGCCCTGCGTGAGAACGCGGCCCCGCTGCTCACTGAGAATGCCCGCAGCATGCCCGATTTCACGGTCCACGACATCACGCACGTCGACGCCCTGTGGGAGACGGCCGACATCATCTGCGGTGAACAGGTCACTCTGACACCGGCCGAGGCGTACGTCCTGGGGTGTGCCTTCGTTCTGCACGACGCGGCCATGGGAGCGGCCGCCTACTCCGTGAGCCTGCCTGACGCACTGGGCGAACAACGGTGGCGCGACCTCGTATCGATCACACACTTCCGTAAGAAGGGATGCTGGCCGGACCCGGCGGAGCTGGACACGCCCCCGGCGGAGATCGCGGAGGAATGCCGGGCCATCGCCATCCGGGAGGCCCACGCGGAACAGGCCCGACGGCTGGTGGACCAGCCGTGGCGGTCCACCGCGGGCAACGAGATCCACCTCATCCAGGATCTGCAGCTGCGCGAGTCGTACGGCCCGCTCATCGGCGACCTGGCGGCGAGCCACTGGTGGTCGGTCGACGCACTCGGCTCTCAGTTCCGGCAGGCAAAGGGTTCGCTGACCTGGCAGCCGGTGGAATGGCTCATCGAGCCGCTCAAGCTGGCCTGTGTGCTGCGGCTCGCCGACGCCACTCAGATCGACAGCCGCCGCGCCCCGACGTTCCTGTTCTCGCTCCGCAGGCCCGAGGGCCTCTCGCACGACCACTGGCGGTTCCAGGAACACGTGAGCCGCCCTCATCTGCAGGGCGACCGGGTCACGTACACCTCGCTGCGGCCTTTCGCCCCGCAGGCCGCGTCGGCATGGTGGCTTGCTCTGGACTATCTGCGCCAGGTGGACGATGAGCTGAAGAAGGTCGACGCCCTGCTTCACGACCTCGGGCGTGGACGACTGGCCGCCCGCGCCGTGGCAGGGGTGGACTCCCCGGAGCGTTTCGCCGAGTTGTTCCCCGTGACCGACTGGCGGCCCGTCGACGCCGCGGTGAAAATCTCCAACGTTCCCTCCCTGGTGGAGACCCTTGGCGGTGAACAGCTCTACGGCAAGGAACCGGAGGTAGCGGTCCGTGAGCTGATCCAGAACGCGCAGGACGCCGTCCTGGCCCGCCAGGTGATCGACCCCGACTTCGCGGGCGCCCAGGTCGAGGTGCGGCTGACGCAGACACAGGCTGACTGGTACCTGGAAGTACGTGACAACGGCATCGGCATGGATGAGGAGACCCTCGTCCACGGCCTGCTGGACTTCGGCACCAGCGGCTGGAGTTCCCGCCGTGTCCGAAACAGGCTGCCCGGACTCGCAAGCGGCGGCTTCAAACCGAGAGGCCGGTTCGGTATCGGCTTCTTCTCCGTCTTCATGCTCGGCCACGAGATCGAGCTGACCACCCGGCGCTTCGACGGTTCGACGGCGGACGCCCGCCGTCTCACCTTCGACGGATCAGCGAGACGCCCACTGCTCGCGGCCCTGCCGGCCTCTGTCCGGACGGCTCCCGGCACGCTGATACGTATCCGGCTCAAGGAGGATCCGTACGGCGCCGAGGGCATCCTCCTGCGCACCGACGACGACCACCTCAGCCAGCTCGTGCGCCGGCTCGTCCTGGAGAACATGGTGCCCATCCGGGTCTGGGGACCTGGAGCACTCTCCGCGGAAACCGTCGAGCCCTTCGCCCTGGCCACCGGGTCTCCCGAGGCGGTGTTCGACCGCCTCTACCCCTCTTTCACCCACAGCTGGAAGGTCAATCAGGAGAAGCAACGCCTCCGGCTGCGGGATGCCTTCGTCGAACGCGCCACGGAGCTGTTCGACGACGACCGGCAGCGCATCGGCCTGGCCGCGCTGGGATCCGACCTTCTTTACTGGAGCCAGCTCAATTACCAGGGCATCGTGACCGTCAATGGTTTTCTCGCCGACGAAGCGATCGGCTTCGCGGGGTACCTCGTCGGCCGCCCCGACCGCGCTTCGCGAGACCAGGCCAAACCCGTCGCCGACCATGAACAACTGCGCCGCTGGATACGTGAACAGGAGCAGCGACTGCGCTGCACGGACAACTACACGGACTCACTTCAGCTGGAACTCTCGTTCATCCAGTACCGGGCCCTTCACAGCCTGCCCGACGACGCCGCCTTCGCGATGACCGCCGACGGACTCATAAGGCCTGCCGACGTCAAACGGTGGGCCGCGCAACGGGCCGAGGTGTTCCTTGTCGAGGGAGGCCCGCCGCTGAGTTGGAGAGCCCGTCCGCCCGGAGCCTTCCACTACCTGTCCGGACGCGAGGTACGTCTGGCGGAGGGCTGGGCCATGGTCTGCGTCCACGTCCTGGATCCCAAACTCGCCGACCTCTTCCCAGCCGCCCACGGCCGCGACAGCGCCTACGAATTCGCCCGCCACGACACGACTCTCAGCTGGCAGAAGTTCTGGTGGCGCATCTCCGGCAATGTGCACGGGCTGTTCCTCGAAGCGCTCTGCTCGGCGTGGTCCTGCACCGTGGGTGACCTTCTCGCGCCGATCGAACAACGAGGCTGGTCCGACGTCGCCCATCTGGAGGACGCGACCTTGGGACCCATCTGGGGCTACCACCTACGCCGTCCGCACCAAGCAACCCCGCCTCCGCCACCGACCCCCTGAGCCGATCCCTGCTGTCAGGTCTCACCCTTGGCCAGCCGCAGCGCGGCAGCCCGGATCTCCGCGGAATCGGTCTCCTCCGCCAGGCGGCGCAGCGCCGGAAGCGCCTCGTCCAAGCCGTCGAGGGCACGGCATGTGTTCCAGGTTCCGTCCCTGCCGGACGCGAGGTGGGCGGTGAGCGCGTCCGCCACGGGACGGCGTTCCCAGAAGCGGAGGCCGTCGCGGACCAGTGCGCCCAGGCCGTCGACCGCTCCCGCGCGCACCTCGGCTCCGGGGTCGTCGAGAAGCGGGAGCAGCAGCCACACCGCGTCCCATCTCCCCGCCCTGCCCACCTCCACCGCGGCGGCTCCCCTGGTGAGCGCGGGCAGCTCCCTGTCGGCGAGTGCTCTGCGGAGATGCGCCACGGCGGTCCCCGTGCCGAGGTCGCCCAGAGCGCCCGCGGCCCACCGCCCGGCCCGGGGGTCGCCGAGCCATCGCGCCGCGAGGTCGGTCACCCACCGCTCGCCACGCCACCCGAGTCCGCGCAGCAGCAGGCCCGCGACCTCCGGATCCCGTTCCGTCCGCAGGGCCTCGGCCAGGGCGTCCTGCACCGAGTGCCTTTCCTGGTCCAGCAGCCGCCGGGCCACCGCGTACCGCACCTCCGGGGACGGGTCGCGCAGTCCGGTGAGCAGCGAGTCGAGCAACCGCTCGGTGCAGTCCCTCGGCAGGATCTCCAGGACCTGCGCCCGGGCGGCCCCCTCGCCCTCCCGGGCCGTGCGGATCACCTCCGCGCGAACGACCGGGTCGCCGCGCAACGGATACAGCACCCTCAGGGCCCGCCCCCACACCGCGCCCTCCGGATCGCCCAGCAGCCGCACCAGCGCGGCGACATCGCCCGCCACGCCCAGCGCGTACAGGCCATCCAGGGCGTTGATCCGCAGGTGGTGGTCCGGGTCGTCCAGCAGGTCCGCGAACGCCTGCGTGACCGTCGGGCCCGTCAGCTTCAGCCGGATCGCGGCGACCGAGGCCCGGCGCCGCACCCATGGGTCCGTGTCCCGCATCAGCCGTGGCAGCACGGTGCCACCCACCTCCGGGACGCCGAGCCGGCCGAGTCCCAGGGCCGCCGCCGCGCGCACCGCCGGGACGGGGTCCGCGGCAGCCCCGGCGAGGGCTCCGGCGTGCTCGGGTCGGCCGATCCTGCCGAGGCCTTTGGCCGCCGCCGCGCGTCGCGCCGGGTCCGTGTGCGGGCCGGAGTACGCCAACTCTCGCAAGAAGTAGGCGATTTGCTGTCTCGTTCCCATGGCACCCCCAGTAAGGGAGACGCACGAGACGTCGTGGAGTTGCGCTTCCCCCGCCTGGGCGCCTGTCCGGTCAGTGGCCTCGGAATGCTTCTTCGAGCCACCACGAGCCGTGGTCCCGGGTCACCTTCGCGTCGATGAGCAAGGGGGCCGACCGGGGGCCTGCGACCCAGTCCTCGACGGGCTTCAGGTCCGTCGGCGTGCGCACGGTCACCACCTCGAAGCGGTGGCCGCGGGCCACCGCGGCGATGTCCGTGGGCGGGAACTCGACCGTCGCCAGGGGGTGTCCGTCCGGTCCGAAGTGGTGCACCTCCGCCCCGTAGGCGTCGTCGTTGTACACGACCACGACCATCGGCAGTCCGAGCCTGCGTACCGTGTCGAACTCCGCGGCGCCCATCATGGCTCCGCCGTCGCCGAGGGCCGCCACCGCGAGCCGGTCCGGCCGCGCGAGGGCCGCGCCGATCGCGGTCGCGAGTCCCAGGCCGATCGCCTGGAACGCCTGGGTGAAACACAGTCCGTTCTCGTCCGGCACCGACAGGTACATGGTCGGGTGGCCCATGAAGTTGCCGGAGTCCACGCCGATCACGCGCTCCGCGGGCAGGATGTCGTCGAGGGCGATGCTCAGCGTGCGCGGATCGATCCGCTCACGGGTGCTGTCATCGTCGTACGGCACGTCCCGCCAGCGCACGCGTGCGCTGATGGCCTCGGCGATGTCGGGGGTCCGCCAGCCCTGCCGTTGCGCTGCGCCACCCGTCTCCAGGGCGCGCCGGGCGGTGCGTTCCACGTCGCCGGTGACGCCGAGCCGGACCTCCCGGTGCGCGCCGAGCGCCGACCGGTCGTCGTCGACCTGTACGACGGTCGTGCCTGCGCCGATCAGCCGGCCGTGGCGCATCGTCCACATGTTCAGGACGCAGCCCCAGCCCACGATCGTGTCGGCGGACTCGATCAGCTCGGCCGCCAGCGGGGACGAGAAACCCCCGGACACGTCGAGCGACCAGGGGTTGCCGTGGAACAGTCCGCGCGCCACGGCCGACGTCGCCAGCAGGGCCCCGTACCGGTCGGCGAGCGCTTCGAGGGCGGCCCGTGCCCCGGGTGAGCGTGCTCCGCGGCCGGCCACGAAGAGCGGCCGCCGCGCCTGTTCGAGGACGTGCACCAGCGCCGCCACGTCGTCCGGCGACGGCTGAACCGCCTCCCGACCCCGTGGCGGTGCCGCCTGTGCCAGGGCGCCCTCGGGAACGTCCAGGGACTGCACCGCCAGGGGTACGTTGAGCAGCACGGTCCGCCGCTCGTGCACGGCTTGCGCGACGGCCGCGCAGGCCTGCTCCACCGCGTGCCCGGCCGAGGTGATCCGCAGCGGAACCGCGCCCACCGCCCGGGCCAGCGCCTCCTGGTCGATGTGGAAGTTGGAGCGCCGCTCGGTCACCTCCGCCGCCAGCACCAGCAGCGGTGTACGGCTCTTGGCCGCTTCGGCGATGCCGGTCATCGCGTTCGTGAGGCCGGGTCCCTGATGGACGCTCAGTGCGGCCACCGCGCCGCTCGTGCGGGCGTACGCGTCGGCCATGGTCGCCGCGCCGCCCTCGTGGCGTGCGGCGACGAAACGTGCTCCCGCCGCGACCATGGCGTTCGTCAGATGGAAGTTGCCCGACCCGACGACGCCGAAGACCTGGCCGACCCCGGCCGCGTACAGCGCCCGTCCGACGGCCTCCGCGACCTTCATGAGCGCTCCACCAGGGCGAGCACCCGGGCCGGGGAGCCGGAGCCCGAGACGATGGGCAGCGGTCCGGCGACGACGACGGCGCCGGTCGGGGGCAGCGCCGCGAGGTTCTGCAACTGGGTGAGCCCGTACTTGTCGCTGCCCATCAGGTACGCGTGGCAGGGGAAGGGCGGGTCGAAGGCGTGCCCGCGGCCGGCGTCGGTGCCCACCGTCTCGACGCCGAGGCCGATCACCGGCGACTCCTCGGCGACCCAGCGGGCGCACTCGGGTGACAGGCCGGGGGTGTGCGGGCCGTCCTCGTCCGCGTTCAGGAACGCCTCCTGTGCATGCGAGCGGGCGTCCCACCCTGTCCGCAGCAACAGCCAGCCGCCGTCGGGCAGCGGCCCGTGCTCGGCCTCCCAGCGCCGCACGTGGTCCACCTCCACGAGGAAGTCCGGGTCCTTCGCGGCCTCGGCGGTGAAGTCGAGCACCGCAGCCGGCGCGACCAGCCGCCCCGCCGGTACGGACGCCACGTCGGCGAGGTCCTTGCCGGTCACCCAGTGGTTCGGGGCGTCGAAATGGGTACCCGTGTGCTCGCCGCTGCGGAAGTTGTTCCAGTACCAGGCAGGACCCCGGTCGTCGTACCTGCTGATCTCCTCCAGGGTGAACACCTGGGTCTGGCCGAACTCCGGCGGCAGTCGCAGCACCGGGGTGGACGACGACAGCGGCGAGGTGAGGTCGACGACTTCGATGGACCCTCCTCGCAACCCGGCGACCAGCGCGGCGAGAACGGACGGCTCGGACATGCGGCCTCCTCGTACGACGGAAGAACTGACAGCATGGCAGCCGGGACCGGCGGCCGCTCCGGTCCGACGAGCGGAAAGCGGGTGGAGGCACAGTGCGCGCGATGCCCAGGAGTACGACGGCTGCGGCCGTGTTCGCGGCCACCGTGCTGAGCCTGGCCGGTTGTTCCGCGGACGGCGGCGAGGACGCGGCACGGTCGTCGGATCCCTCCGCGGGCGCCACCACCTCTCCGTCCGCCTCCCCGCCCGCTGAACTCCCCAGTCCCAGCACCACCCCGGCCTCGCCGCCGTCCGTGACGGACTCGGCTTCCGCCTCCGTCACGGCCCCGCCGTCCGCAAGCCCGTCGCCGGTGCCCACCGCGGGACAGCGGCAGAAGCTGGTGACCATGACCGTCACCGGCGGCTTCGCCGGCGTGCAGCGCGAGGTGGTCCTGCGCGGCGACGGCACCGTCCGCACCAGCGACAAGGGCGACACGGAGGTACGCCGGGCCAGCGCGGCCCAGTTCACGCGGTTGCGTACGCTGCTCGGGGACCCGGCGCTGGACGACGTCCCCGCGACCACCGTGGACAAGAACGCCGCCGACCTGTTCCGGTACACGCTGCGCTTCGACGGCCGTACGGTCGTCACGGACCGCTCCACGGAACGGCCGCCCCTGGACCGGCTCATCGACGCCCTCGACAAATGGCTGCCCGCCTGACGGCTCACGCCGCGGAGTCGCCGCCGGACGCACTGCGGAGCGCGCCGATCTCGTGAAGCCGCTTGAGCGGGTACGGCGTGTGCTTGCTCTCGTCCGTGAGCCGGCGGATGAAGTCCGCCATCACCGCGGCGAGCGGCGCGTCGCGGCTGAGGATCGCCGCGATCCCCGCGGGAACCCCGGTGGGACGCTCGCCCTCGGCGTACGCCCGCACCTGCGCCGCCCGCCTGTCCCTCCCGTACAGGGTGGCGACCAGCCAGTTGACCAGATAGCCGGCCGAGTAGCAGCGGTCGTAGCCGCGATGCCGGTCGAAGAAGGCGCGCTCCTCCGGCGTCAGCTCGAACGACGAGGAGAGGGCGAGGCCGTAGTCCGCGAAGTAGAGGCGCTCGCCGTCGGTGAGGATGTTCTCGAAGTGGGTGTCGAAGTGCAGCAGGCCTCGGCCGTCCATGAAGGAGGTGCCTGCTTCGAGGCCGCTCTCCACCAGGGCGCAGGCCCGCTCGGCGGCCTCGTCACCGGCGGCCAGCTGCCGCCCCAGCCACTGGTGCAGGTTCTGCGGGACGTACTCCAGGAACAGCGTGATGCTCGCCGAGGACCGCCGCAGGGCGTCGATCCGTCGGCGTACCGCTGCTCCGCCGCTGTCCCAGCCCGCGGTGGCCCGTTCCGTCTCGGCCAGTTCCCCGAACAGGGGCGCCGAGTCCGGCAGGATCCGCCAGTGGTGCATCAGGGGGAAGCCGTCGTACTCGCCCGTGAGCACCCAGTTCGTCGTCATCGTGTGCACGGCGAGTTCTCGCCAGGCCCCGAAGCCCGGTCCGCCGACGCCGTACTGGCTGAAGAGCGGCAGCTCGAACAGGTTGGCGGTGGAGCGGATGTTCCCCGCTTGCTGTTCGAGGTCGGTGAGGGGCACCCGCTTCACGAAGACCCGTGTTCCGCCGACCTCCAGCAGGGTCGTCCTGCCTCCGATACCGGTACCGATCGTGCCTGCGGCGTCCAGAAGTTTCCGCAGCGCCCGGTCGCTGAGCAGGGCCAGGGCCGTGGAGACGGCTCCATGGGTCGTGAGCCGCGCACCCCGGCCCGTACCGCCATATTTCACCGTCGGCTCCACTCCGAATGATCCCCAAATGCGCCCGGATGCATGTTCGAGAACTCCCCCGTTACGCGTCACATTAAGTGAGGTCCGAGGAACTCGGGGCAGAAGGAACGGAATCCGATGGGAGGTCGTCGTGGATGGTGGAGATCTGGAACTGGGTGAGCTGCTGGCCTCTGCGGAGGCCGCGCCGCCCGGAGAGTCGGTCGACGTGGTGGCACGCAACCTGCAGAAGCGCTTCGGCGCGGAGCGCGTGTCGTTCCTGTTCGTCGACCTGATCGGGCATCGGCTCGTACGGCTGACCGCGGCCGCCGAGGACGATGTCGCGGAGCGTGCCGAGCCGATCGACCTTCAGGACAGTGTGCACGGCATGGTGCTGCGCAGTCAGCGCCAGCACGTGGAGGCGGACGGCCAGGGCAACCGGCGCATCATCACGCCCGTGTCCAACCGCGGGGACTGCATCGGCGTACTCGAAGTCACCCTGCAGCACGCGGACGACACGGTCCTGAGACAGGTGCGGGAGGCGGCGCACGCGCTGGCCTACATCATCGTCACGGACCGGCGCTTCACCGACCTGTACCACCTGCGCCGGCGCACCACCGACACCAGCCTGGCCGCGGAGATCCAGCACCAGCTGCTTCCCACGGCGTCCAGTTGCGAGGCGTCGCAGTTCACCCTGGCCGCGGGGCTGGTCCCGGCCGACGACATCGGTGGCGACACCTACGACTACACGCTGGACCGCGACACCCTGCATCTGTCGATCACCGACGCCATGGGCCACGACACCGATTCCGCGCTGCTGGCCACGTTGCTGCTCGGTGCGCTGCGCGGGGCCCGCCGCAGTGGCTGCGACCCGGTCAGACAGGCCCAGCAGGCCCATCAGGCCCTGCTGAAACACAGCCGAGGACTGGCCACCGGGCAACTGCTGTGCGTGGACCTCGCGTCGGGTGTCTGCCGACTGGTCAACGCCGGCCATCCCTGGCCGTTGCGGCTGCGCGACGGGGCGGTCGAGGAGATCCACCTCGCCGTCAACCTGCCGTTCGGCGTGCCGGGGCCGATCCCCTACCGAGAGCAGATACTGCAGCTGCGGGCCGGTGACCGGCTGATACTGCTCACCGACGGCATGCAGGACCGCGGTGCCGCCGCCGTCGATCTGGCCGGGGTCGTCCATGACACCCGCGCGCTGCATCCCCGGGAGGCCGTCCGGACCCTGACGGCCGCGGTCTCGGAAGCCTGCCGGGGCAACCTCAGCGACGACGCGACGGTCCTGATCCTGGACTGGCACGGCGACCGTGCTCCGGCCCGGGAACCCGCCGCGGCGAGCTGACGACGTACGACCGCGCGCGGGGCACCGCCCGGCGGTCCCGGCCCGTCACGCACGTACTGACCCCTCCGGCTAACCCCTCCGCGAGGGCGTCTGCGGAATCTGCCGGTGGCCGTCCAGCAGCGCGCTCCCGAGAGGGGTGGCGCTGTGGTGCACACTCTGGCCGCGGCGCTGCGTGACGATCAGTCCCGAGTCGCGCAGTGCCGCGGCGTGCTGCGAGACCGACGCCGGGGAGACCACGAGCCGCCGGGCCAGATCACTGGTCGACCCGCCGTGGTCCGCGACGGTCGCCAGCAGGTCGGCACGCGTCTTCCCCAGCAGGGTGCCGAGCGCCTCCCGGGCGTCACGCCCTGCGCCGTCATCGGCTCGCGACCACCCGAGGTCGTGGGCGACCGGGTAGACGACCACGGGCGGAAGACCGGGATCGCGCAGCGTGATCGGCGCCCGCCAGCAGAAGAACGAGGGCAGCAACAGCAGACCGCGGCCGTCCAGACGGATGTCGCGGTCGTAGGCGCTGGCCACGGTGAGGACACCGGGCTGCCAGCGCAGGGAGGGGTGCAGGGTGGACAGCATTCCCTCGGAGCCGCCGTCCAGGAGCGCCCGTACCCGCACGGCGCGATCCGCTTCGATCGCGTTCCTCACCTCGGACCAGTACGGGCGCAGCGCGACGTCGAAGTAGCCGCGCAGGGCCGCGCCGAGGCTGCGCATCGCGTCGGAGCCCGCCTCGGCCAGCGACAGCGTTCGCGCTCCGAGGTTCCGGGTCGCGGCGAGCCGGGCGATGTCGCGTCTGAGGCCGCCGCGCGGGGTGGACAGAACCGCGTCGATACCCGTTTCGAGTTCACCTCGGTCGGGCGCCGGAGTGAGGAAGTCGGCCGAATATCCGCGGGGCGGCGCCAGATCGAACAGCATCCGGGTGCTGCCGGGCAGGCGGTTGCGGATCCGCCGTTTCCACGCCCCGAAGACGACCGATCCGTCGTTCCCGCCGAGCAGATGCAGGCTGAGCAGCAGTTCCCACAGGGGATCCGGGCCGCCCGCCATCCTGATACGGGCCATATCTGCGTCCGTGAAGTGGAACTTGAGCATGGTTCCCCCGTGTGCGTTCCTTGCTTGACTCGTCCCGTACCCATTTAAGAGCCGTCAGGGGAGACGGGAGTTGCACGAGGGCCGGGAACAGGGCGTGCAATGGCCGGATCCGTTCGGCCCGTCGACAGCACGGGCGGGCGGCTCGCGGCAGGGGGTCCCGCTGTGAGGAAGCGCGTCGTCGGGGTACTGGTCGGACGGACATCCGAAGACGGGCGCCCTTGACCGTTCCGCACGGCGCCGGGCGCCCCCGCGCATGCCATTCTGACGGAGGCGGGACACGTCCGCCGGTCCGTCGGCGGGCGCTGCAGCCAGGCTACGAAGGGACCACAGGTGGCTGATCCTCTGAACGTGCCGCCCTCCGACGGCGCGGAAGCACCGTCCGTCGAGGCGGAGTTGCTGGCCGGGCTGCTGGTGAACGAGGAGCGCCCCGAGCAGCCCGTCCTGCTGGACGGCGAGGGCAAGCCCCTCGACACCTGGCGCGAGAACTACCCGTACGAGAGCAAGCTGCGCCGTCGGTCCTACGAGCGGCAGAAGCGGATCCTGCAGATCGAACTCCTCAAACTGCAGAAGTGGGTACGGGACACCGGCCGGCGGATCGTCGTGGTGTGCGAGGGACGCGACGCGGCGGGCAAGGGCGGCACCATCAAGCGTTTCACCGAACGCCTGAACCCGCGCGGCGCGCACGTGGTGGCGCTGGACAAGCCCACCGAGAAGGAAGCCGGGCAGTGGTACTTCCAGCGTTACGTGCCGCATCTCCCGGGAGCCGGCGAGATCGTCTTCTTCGACCGGTCCTGGTACAACCGGGCAGGCGTCGAACGCGTGATGGGTTTCTGCACCCCGGCCGAGTACAAGCACTTCCACACGCAGGCGCCCATCTTCGAGAAGATGCTCACCGACGAGGGCATCGTGCTGATCAAGTTCTGGTTCTCGGTGTCGCGCAGTGAGCAGCGCACCCGGTTCGCCATCCGCCAGGTCGACCCCGTCCGGCAGTGGAAACTGTCCCCCACCGACCTGGCCTCCCTCGACCTGTGGGACGCCTACACGGAGGCGAAGGTCGACATGTTCCGTGCGACGGACACGTCGTACGCGCCGTGGACCGTGGTGAAGAGCAACGACAAACGCCGTGCCCGCCTCGAAGCCATGCGGCATCTGCTGCTGCTCTGCGACTACACGGCGAAGGACGAACAGGCCGTCGGCACGGCCGATCCGCGCATCATCGGCTCCGCGAACACCCTCCTGGAAAGCGACGAGGAACCAACGGACCTCTCCCCCACCCCACTGACCCCCGGCCCGGAGGGGCCTGGCCGCCATCCTTAGCGCTCGGAAGTGAGCGCACGGGGCCTCATGGGGAGTACGGCAGGGGTCCCGGCGTCAACGCACTCGGGGACTCGCCGGCCTGGTCCGGGATCCTTCTCGGCGGGCTGATCGCGGGAGCGGCTGTGGCTGCCGCCGGACTGGCACCGGTGCCGGTGCGGGCGGGCCGGTCGGTCAGTCGGGCCGGTCGGCCGGTCAGGTCGGGAGTCCTCGGAAGGTCGACAGGAAAGCCTTCAGCGCCCGCTGGTTGGCCGGGGCCTCCCAGTCGTCGGCCGGTGTGGCCCAGCGGATCGAGTAACCCTCGCCGTCCCCGATGAGGAATCCACGGCCGAAGGTGCGCACGCGCGTGCCCTCGGACTCGTCGATCCACTCCATGTCCGCGGCCTCGCGGCCCTGGTAGGTCGTCGCGCGGATGGCGCCCAGCCTGTCGTAACCGGCTTCCTTCAGCAACGAGGGCTCGACGGTGTCCCGCCATACGGCCACCGGGTCGGAGCCGACCCGCGTGCTGTAGGTGACGGCCAGTTCGCGCGGGTCACCGTCGGCGCCGAAGACCACCCGGTAGGAGTCGTCCTCAGCGCGGTTCGTGCTCAGTCGCTGCCAGCCCTTGGGAAGGGCGACGGCGAAGCCTTCCGACGCCGTGAAGACGCGGAAGCCCGCCGGAAGCTTCCCCGCGCCCGAGGACGAGGAGGAGGAAGACGACGACGAGGGCGAAGGGGAGGAGGACGGGGACGGGGGCGCGGAGGGCGAAGGGGAGGTCCTGGGGGACGCGGTCCCCGGCGACGGCGTACCCGCTTCGTCCTCGTCGCCGGTCGGGAGCACGGGGACGGGGCGCGAGGCAGTCGCGTCGGACGCCGAGACGTCGTCGCCCGATCCGTCGCCGGTCGCGGCGAGAGCGGTCACCGTCACGGCGACGACCGCGGCGACCGCGGTCCCGATGAGCGCCGCGCGGCCGAGGTTCTTCCTGCCGCGGGCCATGCCCATCATGCGGTGGACCGAGGGCCGCGGCAGCGGAAGCGACGACTCCGCTGCGGCCGGGTCGTCCTTCACGATCCGGACGAGGGCGTCGCGGACCACGGGCCCCGTGAGCCGTTCGCGCGAGTCCTTGCGGAGCAGTCCCTGCATCATCCGGGCGAGGGGGCCGGCGTGCCGCGGGCTGCGCAGCGGCAGCCGCACGATCGCCTTGAGGGTCGCCTCGGGCTGACCGCGGTCGCGGAAGGGCGGGCGGCCCTCGGTCATCGTGTAGAGCAGCGCGCCCAGCGCCCACAGGTCGGCCGGTGAACCGTAGGCCTCGTTACGGGCCTGCTCCGGGGACGCGTACGCCGGTGCTCCGACCCGTGCCCCGGGACCGGCGCCCGCGAGACCGTACCCGGAGACCACCACGCCGCCGTGGTCGCGCACGAACACCTGGCCGAGGCTCAGCTCGCCGTGCACCAGGCCCTGGCCGTGCCCGGCCTCCAGCACGCCCAGGACGTCGAGCCCGATACGGGCGGCCCGCGCGTGGTCGAGCGGCCCGTACTGATCGAGGAACTCACCCAGGGGCATGCCGTCGATCCATTCGACGACCGTCCAGAGGCTGCCGTGCTCCTCGACGACGTCGATGACGCTCGCCACCGCGCCGGGACACCGCAGTTCCATGATCTCGGACGCGCGTCTGATCCGTGCGACGGCCGGTCCGGCCCGGTCCTCCACCTGGTCCTCCACCGGACCGGGCGGCAGCTGTGTCTGTGTCAGCAGTCTTGGACGGGCGTACTCGATGTCCTCCCCGTACCAGCAGACGCAGCCCACTTCGTGGTGGACGACCTCTTGGAGCCGATACCTTCCGGCGACCAACTCATTTGCAGCGGCACCCGCGTTGCCCATGCGCCCATCCCTCGCTGAAGCCTCGCTCCCGGTCACCAGGAATACGCAGAGGGCCACGTGCTGCGTTCAAAGGATCCGCAATTCCTGCAATCCCCGACGGCCGATGGGCCTGCCGCGCCTCGTTCCCGGGGCGTCCCCGGGAAAATCTCCGGGCGGAGTACGGGCTCGCAAAACGGCGGGAAAGCGGGACGTGTGACCTCCCCAGGCTCCACGTCCCGCTTTCCCGCAACATGGGGCCACTACCCGCACTCCTCACGCCTACTCCCACCGATATTCCACCGCTGCTTCACCGCTGCTTCACCGCATGAACCCTGACGCGTGGCCGGTCGAATTTCGCCGACAGCGGATGCGTAGGTAGTGAAAGAGGGGGTACATGCGGGCGAGCACCGGGTGAGGACGGACTGCATGGAATCTTTGATCAAGGGCGGAGGCCGTATGGCGCCGCAGCGTGGCCGTATAGAGACCACTGTTGCTCTGGAAGGCGATTCGCTCTGCATCGCCGAGGCCCGTCACCTCGCGGCCGACTTCCTGTCACAGGCCCAGGGCGAACACGGCGTGCCGGTCACGGCCCGGGCGATGGACCTGACCCAGCTGGTGGTGAGCGAGCTGGTCACCAATGCCCTGAAGTACGCGCCGGGGCCGGTCCTGCTCGCTCTGCGGATCGTCGGAGGTCTGCTTGAGGTGGCCGTCTGGGACAGCGATCCGGTCCTGCCGGTGGCCCGGGCGGCGGACCCCGGACGGGTGGGTCAGCACGGCCTGGAGATCGTCATGGCCGTCTGCGAGGGCTTCGAGGTCCGCAGAGAGCCGGTCGGCAAACACATCACGGCCCGGATCGGGCTGCTCGCCGACACCCACGCCGACGTCGACACCCGCTGACAGGCTGACAGATTGACAGACTGACAGGCGTTCCCGGGCCGACCGGGATCTCGGACAGCGCCCGTACGCCCCGGAGCGCGGCATCCGCTCCGGGGCGTACGGCTGTTCCGGCCCGACGCCTCTCGGCCCGACGTCCCTCGGCCCGACGCCTCTCGGCCCGACGTCCCTCGGCCCGACGCCTCTCGGTCCGACGTCCCTCGTGCTCGGTGAACCAGCCTGCGTCGAGTCAGTCCACGATCGTGACGCCGACCGGTACCGCTCCGGCCGTCCGCGCCAGCTCACCGCCGAAGTTGCCCTCGACCTCGGCCTTCTCCGCCGCGTTCGGGTAGGGGTTCGTGCACGCGACTCCCGCGCTGGAACCGGACATCAGGCTGGTGCACGGGCCGGGCTTGCGGTCCGGCAGGCCGAGAATGTGCCCCAGTTCGTGGGACGAGATACGGATCGTGTTGTAGCCCTGGTCGACCGCCTGCCGTCCGATGTAGACGGTGCCGTTGCCGAGCGAGGTGGTCTGGGCGCGGGGCCAGCCGTTGTCCGCCAGGACCCGGATGTTGGCGCGCTGTCCGGACGCGACGGGCTGCAGTTCGACGGCGTCGACGCTCTCGTTCCAGATCGCGGCACCTCGGTCCACCGCGCTCCTGAACTCCGCGGAACCGCTGGCGTCGTAGGTCACGACCCGGGCTGCGGCGAGGTGGTCCGCGACCGGGGCCGGGGCGGCCACGGCCTGGCCACCCAGCAGCGAGAAGGTCACCGCCAGGACGGCGGCGAATCCACTGGTCAGCTTACGGACGTGCATGGTCGACCTCCTTGTGGGGGGAAGGTAGTCGTGCACATGACATGACATTCCCTGGCTCCCTGCCCAGCAAGGACGGATGCCAATCCGTCAATTCGGCCGCGTCCTGCCGCGTACGGCCGAGGCGCCGGGATCGACCGCGACGAGGACAGGGCCCGACCCCCTCCCGG
>NZ_JBHWZP010000036.1:0-46807 GCF_042728395.1 Streptomyces sp. NPDC060205 | reverse complement strand
TTCGCGGACCGTCCGCGAATCTCCAGCCCGTCCGGCGTTTGAGGACGAGCGCGAAGCGCGATCAAGGGGGGCGAGGGGGCGCAGCCCCCATGCAGTGACGGGAAGGGTAGGGGCGGCGGGGGCGAAAAAAGGGGTTACAGGAACAGCACGTTCACGAGCCAGAAGCTCGTTGCCGCTACCAGCGCCGCCGCCGGCATCGTGATGAACCAGCCCAGGATGATGTTCTTGGCGACACCCCACCGCACCGCGTTCACCCGCTTCGTGGCCCCCACACCCATGATCGCCGAAGTGATGACATGAGTCGTCGAGATCGGCGCGTGGAAGATGAACGCCGTCGTGAACATCAGCGACGCACCCGTGGTCTCCGCCGCGAACCCCTGCGGAGGATCCAGCTCGATGATCTTCCGCCCGAGCGTACGCATGATGCGCCACCCACCGGCGTACGTACCCAGCGACAGCATCACCGCGCACGCGATCTTGACCCAGACCGGAATCGGGTCGCCCGCCTCCTCGACGTCCGAGATGACCAGGGCCATCACCACGATGCCCATCGTCTTCTGGGCGTCCTGGAGGCCGTGCCCCAGCGCCATACCGGCCGCCGACACGGTCTGCGCGATACGGAAACCGCGCTTGGCCTTGTGCGGGTTGGAGCGGCGGAAGAGCCACATGATCGCGCACATCACCAGATAGCCGGCGACCAGGCCGACGATCGGGGAGACGAACATCGGGATGACGACCTTCTCCAGGACGCCGGACCAGATGACATCGATGCCGCCGGCGAGCGCCGCGCCCACCATGCCGCCGAACAGCGCGTGGGAGGAGGAGGACGGCAGGCCGAAGTACCAGGTGACGAGGTTCCACACGATCGCGCCCACCAGCGCGGCGAACAGGATCCACATGCCCCTGTTGCCGTGCGGTGTCTCGATCAGGCCCTCGCTGACGGTCTTGGCGACCCCGCTGCCCAGGAAGGCACCGGCGAGGTTCATGACGGCGGCCATCGCGAGTGCCGCACGCGGCGTCAGCGCGCGCGTCGACACGGAGGTGGCGATGGCGTTCGCGGAGTCGTGGAAGCCGTTGGTGTAGGTGAATCCGAGCGCGACACCGATGGTCACGATCAAGGCGAAGGTGTCCATGAAGGGGTCAGGACTCCTTGACCGCGATGGTCTCCACCGTGTTGGCCACGTGTTCGAACGCGTCGGCGGCCTCTTCGAGGACGTCCACGATCTGCTTGAGCTTCAGCACCTCGATGGCCTCGTACTTGCCGTTGAAGAGCATGGCCAGCAGCTTGCGGTGGATCTGGTCGGCCTGGTTCTCCAGACGGTTGACCTCGATCCAGTACTCGGTGAGGTTGTCCATGGTGCGCAGGTTGGGCATGGCCTCGGCGGTCAGCTCCGCCGCCCGGGCCAGTACCTCGATCTGCTGCTCGACGCCCTTGGGCAGTTCCTCCACGTTGTAGAGGACGACCAGGTCGACGGCCTCCTCCATGAAGTCCATGATGTCGTCGAGGGACGAGGCGAGGTTGTAGATGTCCTCGCGGTCGAACGGCGTGATGAACGAGGAGTTCAGCTGGTGGAAGATCGCGTGCGTTGCGTCGTCACCGGCGTGTTCCGCGGCCCGCATACGCTCTGCGATCTCGGCTCGGCCGGACGAGTCCGCCCCGAGCAGTTCCATCAGGAGCTTGGAGCCCGTGACGATGTTGTCCGCGGAAGCGGCGAACATGTCGTAGAAGCTCGTCTCCCTGGGGGTCAGACGAAATCGCACGTGGGGTCCTCGGATTGCTTCGGTGTCGGTCAGGCTGATGCTAGGCGCATCATCCGGCCACGGCTAACCGGCCGCCCCCCAGTGTCGCCCATCGGGCACAGTGATCAGCACGGGGTCCCGTGAGGGCGTCTGGCAAGGGCCCTATACCCAGCAAAGTTCGTTACGATATACCCGGTAGGGGTATCAGTCAGCAGGAGGACGCGATGACGACCACCGAGGCCGGCGCGACGGCGCCCTCCGGGGAGACCGGTGCGGCGGGAGCCGGCGCCGCGGAGATCGTGACCGACCACGATCGCGGGATCCACGGCTACCACAAGCAGAAGGACGAGCACCTCAAGCGACTGCGGCGGATCGAGGGGCAGGTGCGGGGGCTGCAGCGGATGGTCGACGAGGACGTCTACTGCATCGACATACTCACGCAGGTCTCCGCCTCCACGAAGGCGTTGCAGTCGTTCGCGCTGCAGCTTCTGGAGGAGCATCTGCGGCACTGTGTCGCTGACGCGGCGGTCAAGGGGGGTGCCGAGATCGACGCGAAGGTGGAGGAGGCTACGAAGGCTATTGCTCGGCTGTTGCGTACGTGAGCCCTGGCCGGAGCCCTGGCCGGGCGGGGGGCCGGAAATGATGCGCTGGCCCTCGCGGGCCTGATGTTGAAGGCCGCGCCGTTCGCCGTGCCCCTCAAGACGAAAAGATTGCGCCGTTCCCCGCGCCCCTGGAGGGCAGCGCCGCTGAACTGATCGGCCGTGGGGATCCGCGGGTGCGTCGTGGCTGGTCGCGCAGTTCCCCGCGCCCCTGAAAGGCGAAAAGATTGCGCCGTTCCCCGCGCCCCTGAGGGGGCGCCCCTGAGTGGGGCGGGGCTGGTCAGGTGGTGGGGTCTTCTGTTCTTTGGTGGGGGAAGCGTTCTTCGGCCACCTTGAGGACCTCGTCGATCTCGTCCGGGCTGAGGCGGTCCTCTCGGGCGGCCGAGGCCGCGATGATCAGGTCGCCGCACAGCTCGATCTCGGCCAGGGCCACGTGGTCCTGAACTGCCGTACCGCGCGCCGGAGCCACGTGCATCACCTCTTCCTGCCGTTACCGACTTCCTAGAGTAGGGAGCGGTCCACGGACAGCGCATGGCACCAACGGACCATTTCCGGCCCCGCCCACCACCCTTCGCTCACTCCGCGATCCGCCCGGCGAAGATGTCCTTCGTCCTCGGCAGACGTACGTCGACCGCGGCCCCGAAGTCGTACAGCAGCGTCGTGGAGGACACCGCCACCGTGTCCTTCTGCTGCCCGTTCACGAAGCTGAACCGGTGGCGGACCTTGCGGATGCGCCCCTGTTCGTCGAGGTAGACGTCGAAGGGGACCGTCGCCGTGGCGAAGCCTTTCGCCGCCGCCCGCAGCGCCGCCCGCAGCGCCTCCCGGTTGCCCGCCGAGGCGTCGCGCGCGGCCACCGTGAGGTCGGCGGTACCCCGGTAGTGCCGTACGGCCGTGCCCGCGACCGACGTCCGGCCCATGTACGTCGCCCTGCGCGCGCCCCGCAGCAGTTCCGCGGCGGCGAACGGATCGGTCGCACCGCCCGTGACGAGGTTCCCGTCGGAGAGCGTGGCCGTGTCGACGCGGACCCACTTGTCGGTGGGCACGCCCGCGCCGCGGTTCTTCATGTAGAGCGCGCCCGGTGCGAGCAGCTCGGTGATGGGGCGGTGCCCTTCGGCGCCGGCCGGGTCCTGCGGGAGGAGTACCTTCAGCCGGCCCACCTGGTCCGCGAAGTCGTAGACGCCCTCGCCGCGGATGGTCACGCGGGTGCCGCCGGTCGCCATCTCCATGGACGTACGCGCCTTGGACGTACCGGCGCGGACGAGGTTCCCGGCGGCTCCGTGGAGCACCTCGACGGGGTCCTCGGCGGTCCGGGCGTCGTCGGAGGCGGTCCCGCCGCCGGAGCATCCGGTGGCGCAGAGCAGTAGCCCCGTCGCCGCGGCGGCCAGGGCGACCGCCCCGTCCGTTCGTTTTCGCTGCCGCTCCACCATCGCCTGCTACCCCCAGCCGGGACGTCCTTGGGCGGGCCTCGTGTCGTTCCGCTTAACGACCGGTGGGAGGTGTTGTCACGCGGGCGCCGCGCATGGGGAAGCGTTTACCCGGCATCGGTACGGTGGGGCGCGTGGCGCAGCAGGAAGAGATCACTCCCCTGGAACACCGGACGACGACGGTCGAGCAGGGCCCCTTCTGCCTGGCCCGATGCACCTGCGGCTGGCGAGGCCCGGCAAGAAGAGCCAGAAGCCTGGCCCGCACGGACGCCCAGAACCACACGGCCGACGCCGGCTGAGACCGGCCCTTTCAAGGGCGCGGGGAGCGGCGCAGTCTTGTGCCTTCAGGGGCGCGGGGAACTGCGCGGCCAGCCACGACGCAGCCGCACCCGAATACGCGCCGGCCTCACGCAGTGCGCAGTGCTACACGCGCCGCAGAACCGCCAACAGCTCATCCACCAGCTCCCGGTCCCGCGCCTGCGTGACCCGCCCCCGCGCCGCGTCAGGCGAGAGCCACAGCACACGATCCACCTCACGGTTGGCCACGAACGCACCCCCCGTCTCCTCCGCGGCCCAGTAACTGACCTGCTTGGGCCGGTCGTTCGCCACATAGTGGAGGGTCGTCAGCCGCGGCCCCGGCGCACACCGGTGCCCGGTCTCCTCCTCGACCTCGCGCAGCGCCGCCGCGAGCGTGTCCTCGCCGGACTTCAGCTTGCCCTTGGGGTGCGACCAGTCGTCGTACTTCGGCCGGTGCACCAGGCAGATCTGCAGTGCGCCGTCGGCCGGTGAGCGGCGCCACAGGACGCAGCCCGCCGCGAGCACCGGGTCTTTGTCCACGAGTACGGGGTTTCCGTCCGAGTGCACTGGGCCTCCGATCGCGAGTAGCGGTGTCCGTCGGTCACACCGTCAGGGGGTGCCGACCGTCTCCCTCATCCAGGCCCGCTGAAACGTGAACCTGGCCGCTTCCACTTCGTGCCGCTGGTCGGCGTGGAGCACACCCAGCGCGTACGCCGTCGCCGGTGCGATCCGCGGGGTGCGGGCCGCCGAGGCCGCCGCCGCGGCGGCCTCGGCCGCGTCGCGGTGCCGGTCCAGGGCCTTGCCCGCGTTCAGCAGGCGGACGTCCAGGATGACGTCGTCGCCGAACAGGACCTCGCGCGCGTAGCGGTGCAGGCGCAGCAGGAGGCGTACCTGGTGCCAGGGGGCGTCCTGGGGCTGCGGGGCCGTGTCGGCGGTGAGGCCGTGCACGAGGGCCTCCGAGTTGTAGGGGTGGCCCGCGGTGACCAGGGGCAGTGCGGTGACGGCGTCACAGAGGCGGTCCTCGGCGGCGGCGGCCAGCGACTTGAGCCCGGCGGACGCCGTGCCGGCCGTCGCGCTCGCCGTCGTCGCGGCGGGGGTCAGCGGGACCTCGCTGGCCAGTACGGCGACGTTGTCGGCGACGGCGTGGAAGCGGCTGGAGCCCAGGGCCTGGAGCGCGGCCGAATGCGCGCGGGTGCGGGCGAGGGTCAGCTGGCGTTCCAGGAGGGCGCCGGCCTTGGCCGCGCCGACGGTCAGCTGCCCCTTCTCCTGCCGTACGTCGGAGGTGGCCTGCGCGGGGAACGCCGCCGATCCGGACAGCCGGTGCAGGGCCGCGAGCAGCCGTTCCTGGCGTGACCCGTACGCGTGCTCGCGGGCCAAGGTCCCTGAGAGCCAGGCCAGTTCGGGGCGCATGGTCTCCGACCAGCCCTCGTCGAGCAGGGGCCGGAAGGTGTGCAGGGTGCCGCTGATGCGGCGGGCCGAGCGGCGCAGGGCGCGCGCCGCGTCCACGGCCTCCTTCGAGCCGTTCTCCCCCACGCCCGACTGCGCGCGCGCGGCGGGACCCCCGCCTGCCGCGCCACCGGTCTCCCGGTGCTGGCGCAGCGCGCGGAGGAACTCCGTGGCCTGGGCCCGCAGGTATGCCGCGAGGGCGTCCCCGGCCACGGGTCCGGCCGTCGGGTCAAGGTGTTGCTGTGCCACGCCGGCGCCTCCGGGCGTCTATGAGCATCTCCTGGACGTTGCGCAGGGGCTGGCCCTCGGCGTCGGTCGCGTGCCGGGTCCATTCGCCGTCGGGGCCGAGGTGCCAGGAGGAAGTGGTGTCGGACATACCGGTCTCGAACAGCCGGTTGAGGGCCGACCGGTGGGCCGGGTCGGTGATCCTCACCAGTGCTTCGATACGCCGGTCGAGGTTGCGGTGCATCATGTCGGCGCTGCCTATCCACACCTCCGGCTCGCCGCCGTTGCCGAAGCCGAACACCCGGGAGTGTTCGAGGAAGCGGCCGAGGACGGACCGTACGCGGATGTTCTCGGACAGGCCCGTGACTCCGGGCCGTACCGCGCAGATCCCGCGGACCCAGACGTCGACCGGCACGCCGGCCTGGGAGGCGCGGTAGAGCGAGTCGATGAGCGCCTCGTCCACCATCGAGTTGACCTTGATGCGGACATGGGCGGGGCGTCCGGCACGGTGGTGCTGGACCTCCTTGTTGACCCGCGCTATCAGGCCGTCGCGCAGGGATTTGGGCGCGACGAGCAGACGGCGGTAGGTCTCGCGGCGGGAGTAGCCGGAGAGCCGGTTGAAGAGGTCGGAGAGGTCCGCGCCCACCTGTGGGTCGGCGGTCAGGAGCCCCAGGTCCTCGTACAGGCGGGCGGTCTTGGGGTGGTAGTTGCCCGTGCCGACGTGGCTGTAGCGGCGCAGGGTGTCGCCCTCCTGGCGGACCACGAGCGACAGCTTGCAGTGGGTCTTGAGGCCGACGAGGCCGTAGACCACGTGGCAGCCCGACTCCTCCAGTTTGCGGGCCCACTTGATGTTGGCCTGCTCGTCGAAGCGTGCCTTGATCTCGACGAGGACGAGGACCTGCTTACCGGACTCGGCGGCGTCGATGAGGGCGTCCACGATGGGGGAGTCGCCCGAGGTGCGGTACAGCGTCTGCTTGATGGCCAGCACGTCCGGGTCCGTCGCCGCCTGCTCCAGGAACGCCTGGACGGAGGTGGAGAACGAGTCGTACGGGTGGTGCAGCAGGACGTCGCGTTCACGCAGGGCCGCGAAGATGTCGGGCGGGGACGCCGACTCGACCTCCGCGAGGTCGCGGTGGGTGCCCGCGATGAACTTCGGGAACTTCAGCTCGGGCCGGTCGAGGGCGCCGATGCCGAAGAGTCCGGTGAGGTCCAGGGGGCCGGGGAGCGGATAGACCTCCGCCTCGGAGATCTTCAACTCCCGTACCAGCAGGTCCAGTACGTACCGGTCGATGGACTCCTCGACCTCAAGGCGCACCGGAGGGCCGAAGCGGCGCCGCATGAGTTCCTTCTCCAGGGCCTGCAGGAGGTTCTCGGCGTCGTCCTCCTCGACCTCCAGGTCCTCGTTCCTGGTGAGCCGGAACGTGTGGTGCTCCAGGACCTCCATGCCCGGGAACAGCTCCTCCAGATGGGCCGCGATGACGTCCTCGATGGGGACGAAGCGGTTCGGGGAGGCCTCCAGGAAGCGGGAGAGCAGCGGCGGCACCTTCACACGCGCGAAGTGCCGGTGCCCGGAGACCGGGTTGCGCACGACGACCGCGAGGTTCAGGGACAGACCCGAGATGTACGGGAAGGGGTGCGCCGGGTCGACCGCGAGGGGGGTCAGGACCGGGAAGATCTGGTGGCGGAAGAGCGTAAAGAGGCGCGCCTGTTCCTTCTCGGACAGCTCGCTCCAGCGGACGAGGTGGATGCCCTCCTCCGCGAGCTGCGGCGCCACGTCCTCCTGGTAGCAGGCGGCGTGCCGGGCCATGAGTTCGCGTGAGCGGGCCCAGATCATCTCCAGCACCTCGCGGGGCTGCAGGCCCGAGGCCGAGCGGGTGGCCACGCCGGTGGCGATGCGCCGCTTCAGACCGGCCACCCGGACCATGAAGAACTCGTCCAGGTTGCTCGCGAAGATCGCCAGGAATTTCGCCCGTTCGAGGAGGGGCGTGTTCGGGTCCTCGGCGAGTTCGAGGACCCGCTCGTTGAACGCGAGCCAACTGCGCTCCCGGTCGAGGAAGCGGCCCTGCGGGAGCTGGACACCGTCCTGCACCAGATCCTCGTACTCGTCGAGGTCGGCGTCGAGGTCGGGCTCCAGGTCGGAGACGTTCGCCGCCACGGTGTGCGGGCGGTGCGCGGCTATGGAACCGACGGACGGCTGCGGGTGCTGGACCTGCGCCTGTGCATTGGGCTGGCTCATGAACCCATTCTTCCGTGCCGGGCCGGAAACAGGCGCGTCGGAGAGAGCGGGCGGAAGCGCCGCGAGGAGGTGCGGGCTTCCGTTCCTCCTCTTCTGGGAGGGCTCGCGCTCCGGCGGAGGCGAGGGCTCGGGCGGACCGGGGTTCATTGCCCGAGGGTCGCAAGCCTGTCTGAATCACTGGTTACGGCGACATGACGTGCGGGATATCGGGGGGAGACCCCCCGACGTCTACATGACTGCCCCGCACGTACGCCCGCCCCCAAGGGCAGACCCAACGCCCTCCCCAGGGCCGCGGGCAACGGCGCGGTCTTTGCCTTCGGGGCCGCGGGCAACGGCGCAGTCTTTGGCTTTCAGGGGCGCGGGCAACGGCGCAGTCTTTGGCTTTCAGGGGCGCGGGCAACGGCGCAGTCTTTGGCTTCTAGGGGCGCGGGGAACGGCGCAATCTTTTAGGGGCGCGGGGAACGGCGCGACCAGCCACATCGGACCCGCACCCGAACACGCACCCACACCCCCCACCCCCGCCCCCACCCGCTCCTCACCCCGTCCGACGCCGCAGCAGCACGAACGCCGCGCCGACGGCGAGCGCGGCGACGCCGAGAACGATCCCGGTCTCAGCGAGTTGCAGGGGCCAGAAATGGGACCGAGGGTGAAAGGTGACCCACACGTCGGCGAGGTCACTGTGGGCCAGACAGCTCCGCAGACCCGCCACGCTGCCGTCGGCTTCGGTGCAGGCCATGTTGTTGCCGATGCGGACGCCGTCGTCGGTGATCACACCGCGGTCGAGCTGGAGGGCCTTGTCCGGCAGGCGCAGCGCCGCGGCGCCGAACACCGTGACCGTGGGCCACATGCTGGGCCGGTACTGATCACCCAGATGGGTGATGGCGAACATGACGGCGACGGCGACGCCCAGGGCGGGCAGCGTACGCCGGGTCACCAGTCCCGCGAGGACGCCGACGGCCAGGCCGCACAGGGCGTACGCGACGGTGGTGGTGCCGTTGGAGCGGAAGCCGTACGCGTCGTACCAGTCCGTCCACAGCAGGTCCTCGCCGCCGTTCCACATCAGGCGGTGCAGGACGACCAGCAGGGCGGTGCCCGCGGTGACGAACAGCGCGGGGACGGCGAGTTTCGCGGCGAGCCAGCGGGCCGGGGAGACGGACTGGGTCCAGGCGAGGTGCGCGGTGCCGTTCTCCAGTTCGCGGGCGACGAGGGCCGCGCCCGCCCAGGCGGCGACGAGGAGGGGCAGGAAGGAGACGACGAGGGTGGTGGAGGCCACGGCCGTGCTGTACCGGTTCAGCCAGGGGCCGCTGGGGAAGTGACAGGCCTCGACGTCCGTTCGGCACTGGTCCTGGACGTCCGCGGAGGCGCTCGCGTGGCCCGGCCCGTACGCCCACAGCATCGTCGCCGCGAGGGCCACCACCAGCAGCAGCCAGAACCACAGCGCCGAGCGGTGCAGCCGTACGAGGGAGCGCGCGAGCCCGAGAGCGACCCCGGGGGCGGGGGCGGGACGCCTGAAGGCGAGAGGAGTCGTCATGGGCGCGCGTTCTCCTCGGTGATCAGGTCCGGTGCCCCGGGGTTGCGCAGATGGGCCAGGAGCAGCTCCTCCAGGGAGGGCGTGGCGGTCTCCCAGCCGTCGGTGGGCGCGCTGTCCGGGCCGTCGGTGCGTATCAGCGCGGTGAGCTGGCGCCCCGTACCGTGCGACTCGACGACGGTGTGGCCCGAGAGGTCGCGTGCGGGGCCGGTCAGCAGGGTGTGTGCGGCGAGCAGCCGTTCGGGGTCGCCGCCGAGCCTGATGCGGCCGCCGCCCATGAGGAACAGGTGGTCGCAGACGCCCTCCAGTTCGGCGACGACGTGCGAGGACATCACGATGGTCGTGCCGTGCTCGGCGGCCTCGCCCAGCAGGGCTCCGAGGAGTTCGCGCCGGGCCAGCGGGTCGAGGTCGGCCATCGGCTCGTCCAGCAGCATCAGTTCGGGCCGTTTGCCGAAGGCCAGGGCGAGGGCGACCCGGGTGCGCTGCCCGCCGGAGAGCGAGCGGATCCTGTCGCCGGGGTGCAGACCGCCCTCGCGGACCACGTCCGGCGCCGGGCCCGCAGCCGCCTTCCCGTGCGTGTCCCCGTACGTATCCCCGTGCGTGTCCGCGTACTCCGGCCCGTACGCGATCCGTTCGGCGCTCTTCCGGTCCCAGCGGGCGGGGTTCAGTTCGGCGCCGAGGCGGAGGGTGGCGGCGACCGTGAGCTGGGGCGGCAGCGGCTTGGCCTGGGCGACGTAGGCGAAACGTTCACGCGCGCGGGCGGGAGTGGTGCCGAGGACCTTCAGCGTGCCCTCGGTGGGGCGGATCAGGCCCGCGGCCAGCGCGAGGAGGGTCGACTTGCCCGTGCCGTTGGGCCCGACGAGGGCGCAGATCCGGCCCGCGGGCAGACGGAACGAGCAGTCCCGCAGTACGGGTCCCCACCTGCGCCGGTACCGCTTGCCCAGCCCGGCCGCTTCGAGCGCGGTCCCTTCACCGTCCCTGTTCATCGCTCCCCCTCAGGGCACTTCTCGTCCAGTACGGAGGTGAAGAGCGCGGAGATGTCCTCGCGCTCCAGGCCTTGCTTGCGCGCCTCGTCCAGCCAGGCCGTCAGCTTCGAGCGCAGGGCGGTGTGGTCGGCGGGTGCGGAGCCCAGGGAGCGCCGCACGAAGGTGCCGAGGCCGCGTCTGGCCTCGACCAGACCCTCGCGTTCCAGCTCGCGGTAGGCCTTGAGGACGGTGTTCGGATTGATCGCGGTGGCCTCCACGACCTCGCGGGCCGTGGGGAGCCTGTCGCCCGGTTCGAGGACGCCCAGGCGCAGTGCCTGCTTCGTCTGCTGGACGATCTGGACGTAGGTGGCGACACCGCTGCGCCGGTCGATGCGGTACTCGACCACGCGGCCATCACCCTTTCACTAATTGAGTAGTGAAAGGGTGATGGCCGCGACGGGCGCCTGTCAAGGTGACGCGGCGGTTCCTAAGGTGAATGAGGGATTCCGGAAACTTCTCCCGGAGACGTGAACCGATCCGTGGGGCTCGTGCGATGAGGGGGTGTGAGGGAAACGAGAAGCGACGGGGATCTGCTGCGGGCCATCGCGGCGGACGGTGACCGGCGCGCCTTCGAAGAGCTGTACCGGCGGTATGCGCCATGGCTCGGAGCGAGGCTGCGCGGCCGCTGTTCCGACGCGGGGACGGTCGACGAGGTCGTGCAGGAGACGTTTCTCGCGGTCTGGCGCGGCAGTGCCCGCTACCGCGAGGAGGGCGACGTGGCCGGCTGGCTGTGGCGCATCGGCTCGCGGCGGCTCATCGACGCCCTGCGGGGCGACGGCGCCCGGGGCCGGATGCGGCAGGCGCTCGCGCGGCTGCGGCACCGCGAGGAGGTGTCGGCGGAGGAGCGCGTGCTCGCGGGGGTGGAGCACGGGGACCTCGCCGGCGCCCTGGTCCGGCTGTCACCGGAGCTGCGGTCGGTCCTGCAGGCCACGGTCATAGACGGGCTGACCACCCGCGAGGCGGCCGTCCTGCTCGGCATCCCGCCGGGGACGGTCAAGACACGGGCACTTCGGGCCCGCAAGCAGCTGCGGGAGGAGTTGGCATGAGCGACGGCGACACGGACGAGATGCGCGATCCGGGCGGAATGACCTGGCACGTCGCGGAGGACGACCTGCGGGCGTACGTACGGGGTGAGCTGGCGGCCCCGATGCTCTGGTCGGCCGATACGCACCTCATGGCCTGCGCGCACTGCCGGGCGGTCCTCGCCGACGTGAGCGACCCGGTCCCGCTGGACGAGGGATGGGAGCGGCTCGACGCCGAACTGGACGTGCCGCGACCGGGGTTCCTGGAGTCGCTGCTCGTCCGGGCCGGGGTGGCCGACCACACCGCGCGACTGCTGGCCGCGACGCCGGTACTGCGCCGATCGTGGCTGATCGCACTCGTCGCGGTGCTGTCCTTCACGGTGCTCGCGACCGGTTTCGCCGGGGCCCCCGACAGCCCGGCGCTGTTCCTCGCCCTCGCCCCGCTGCTGCCCCTCGCCGGGGTCGCGCTGTCGTACGGCCCGGTGCTCGACCCGACGTACGAGATGGCCGTGGTGTCGCCGATGCACGGGTTCCGGCTGCTGATGATCCGCACGGTGCCGGTGCTGGCCGCCGCACTCGCCCTGAACGGGCTGGCGACGCTCGCGCTTCCCTCGTACGGACTGCGCGCCCTGGCCTGGCTGCTGCCGGCGCTCGCGCTCACCTCGACCGGGCTCGCGCTGACACCCCGGCTGGGCCCGGTCCTCGCGCCGAGCCTGGTCGGCGGTACGTGGATCGCCGTGCTGCTGATCGCGCAGGGGACGACCTCCGAGGGGACTCTCGCGCCCTACACGCCTGCGGGGCAGAGCGTCGCCGCCGCGGTCGCCGTGCTCGCCGCCGGGCTGTTCTACCTCCGCCGCGACCGCTTCGACTCGACCTCCGCGCACACACCGTTCGCGGGCTTCACGGGCTACACGGACGGGGGTGCGGCGTGATGTCGGTCGCCTGGCGCAGGCGCTTCAAGCTGGTCGGAGCCGCACTGCTGATGATCGCTTCGGTCCTCTTGAAGCTGCTCTACTGCGCCGTCCTGGTCCTGCTGGCCTTCTCCTCCGGCAAGCGGAGCTCGTCCTCCTCCTCTTCCTCCGGCGGGGACGACGGATGAGGACCCTTCGCCGCCGCGCCCTCCCCCTCCTGCTTTCACTTGCTTCCACGGGATCCACTGGAGTCACGCATGTCTGACCTGTCCTCGGCACGTCCCTCGGTACCTCCTTCGGTGCCGACGGTGTCCGCCGCCGGGCTGACCCTCCGGTACGGCGGGACGGCCGCCCTCGACGACGTGTCCGTGCGGCTCGGCGAGGGAGTCACCGGGCTGCTCGGGCCCAACGGAGCCGGAAAGACCACCCTGTTGCGGGTCCTGGCCACGGCCGTGCCCCCGGACAAGGGAGCGTTCACGGTCCTCGGCAACGACCCGGCCACCTCGGCCGGCCGGCAGGAGGTGCGGCGCGCGCTCGGCTATCTGCCGCAGGCACCCGGTTTCCACCCGGACTTCTCCGCCTTCGAGTTCGTCGACTACGTGGCGATCCTCAAGGAGCTGACGGACCGCACCGCCCGGCACCGCGAGGTGCGGCGGGTCCTGGACGCCGTCGCGCTGTCCGACGTACGGAGCAAGCGGATCAAGAAGCTCTCCGGCGGGATGCGCCAGCGGGTCGCGCTGGCCGCCGCCCTCGTCGGCGACCCCGGTTTCCTGGTCCTCGACGAGCCGACAGTCGGCCTCGACCCCGAACAGCGGATGCGCTTCCGGGAGTTGATCGCCCGGGCGGGGGAGGGGCGGACCGTGCTGCTGTCCACCCACCAGACCGAGGACGTCGCGATGCTCTGCCACCGCGTGATCGTCATGGTCCGCGGCCGGGTCCGCTTCGAGGGCACCCCCGCCGAACTGACCGCACGGGCGGCCGGGCGGGTGTGGAGCAGCACCGCACGCGACCCGGGCGCCTGGGCCGGCTGGCGCACGGGCACCGGCTCCTTCCGCAACGTCGGCGAGCCCCCCGAGGGCGCCGACCTGCTCGAACCGACCCTGGAGGACGGCTACCTCCTCACCCTCGACGGGGAGTCCTCGGAGGTGACGGCCGCATGAGCACGGTCATGGAGACACCCGCACGCACCGCCGCGCCGACGCATCCGCCACGCTCCTGGGCGGCCGTGTTCGCCCTCGCCCGCTTCGAGGCGCGCGAGCTGCGGATGAACATCGCCGTCCTCGCCCTGGCGGTCCTGTACGTGGCCTGGATCGTCTGGCGGGCCACCCAGCGCGAGAACGACTTCCCGGTACTGCAGAACATCGATCGCGGCACACAGATGATGCCGGTGCTGATCGGGCTGGCCGTCATGCTCAACGTCAATCGCGCAATCCTGCGCTCCCGCCGACGCGACACCGACCGGCACTTCGACGTCCTGGTCGTCGAGCCCTGGCGGCGCACGATCGCCCATGTGCTGTCCGCCGTCCCGGCCGCCCTGTTCATCGCCGTGTGCGTGACCGCCCAGTTCACCTGGGCCGCGCTCAAGCCGGGCGCCGTCGGGCACGGTTCGCCCGCCGAGCTCGCCGTCGGCCCGCTGACGGTCCTGCTGTTCGGCGTCCTGGGCGCGCTCTTCGGCCGTCTGTTCCTCTCCATCTTCGCCGCGCCGATCCTCCTCGTCCTCCTGATCTTCGCGGAGATCTTCGTGGCGCCCCCGTCCGGGAGCGACTGGGCGAGCTGGCTGTACCCGGTGGTCTCCGAGGGCGGCTCCGACCCGTTCCCCTCCGACCTGCTGGAGCGCCCCGCCGCCTGGCACGCCCTGTATCTCATCGGGCTCGTCCTGTTCGTCACCCTGCTCGCGGTGCTGTTCAGCGGCGGCCGTTCGACAGCCGTCAAGGTGGCCCTCGCGGGATCCCTCGCCCTCACGCTGGTGGGCGTGGCCGGCCAGTCCGGCGGCACCCCGCCCGGGTCGACACCGGCCCGCGAGCGGGCGTCGGTCACTCCGGAGAAAGTCCGGAAGTGCGTCGAGCACGGGAAGTCCTCGTACTGCGCCTTCCCCGAGTGGACGGACCGCACCGCCGACTGGGCCGCCGTGGTCGACCGCGTCCAGAACCTCGCGGGCGGCAGGGCGGGTGCCGAGCGGCTGACCGTGAACCAGCGCGTCGAAGCCCGCTACGGACTGACGGCCGACACCGTGATCTCCCCGTCCACCGCACCCGGTCACGTGAGCGTCGGCACGGAGTGGGGCGGCAACCGCGTCCCCGAGTTCGCCGTCGCCGTCGCGTCGGTGCTGGTGGCGGGCGACGAGAAGGCGGGCACCGAGCTCTGCGACGCGCGCCTGGTGACGGTCATGTGGCTGGCACTGGGCGGCGATTCCGACCCGATGTCCTCGCTGAGCAACGTCCGCGTCGGCGACAGCGTCTCGGGCCCCGCGCTCGTCCTGTCGCCCACCGAGCCCTTCAGCATGAGCGCCGAACAGACACGCATCGTGGCGGAGTTGCTCAAGAAGCCGCGTTACGACGTCGCCGGCAAGGTGAAGGCCAAGTGGACGGAGCTGACCTCACCCAGGACGTCGCTGGCACGGGTGGCGGAACTGCTGAACGTGTCGGCCGAGGCGGCCTCGGACGGTGACGCGTGCGAGGAATGACGGCCATGACACGCGCTCTTCTCCCGCCCGTGTGGCGCACGCTGCCCCGCCGCGCGCTCGCGGCAGCCGCCGCGGTGGGGCTGCTGCTGGCCGGCATCCCGCGCCTGCAGTCCGGTCCTCCCGATCCGCGAGTCGGTCTCTACGCGCTGCGGGCCGCAGCCCTCGTCCTCGCCCTGGGGCTGGCGTTCCTGCTGGACGACCCGGCGCGGCACATCACCTCGACGGTCCCGGCCCGCCGCCCGGTGCGGGTCGCCCTGCGCGTGGCGTTGGTCGCCCCCTGGGCCGCGCTCACCTGGACGACGGCCCTGCTCCTCGTACCGGAGGAGTCCCGTCCTCCGGCCGGCGCCCTCACGCTGGAGGCGGCGGCCACGGCGGTAGTGGCCCTCGCCGCGGCGACCCTGTCCATACGCCACACCCGCACCTCGGAACCGGGAGCGGCGATATCGACGTGGCTGCTGGTGACGGGGGTGACGGCGGCCCTGCTGCTCCCCCACGACTGGACCCTGTTCGTCACCCCGGGGGACCCCCGCTGGCAACCCACGCACGACCACTGGGCTCTGTTGCTGACGGTGGCGGCGATAGTGGGGGCGAGGGCATGCGCGGAGCCGGTCCGAGCAGGACTGAGGCTGCGCCCCTTTCGGACGGCGCCCTCAAGGGGCGCCCTTTAGGGGCGCGGGGAACTGCGCGACAAGCCCCCACCGGACCGGCACTCTCCCACCGGACCTGATGGACCCGCCCTCATCCCGGCCAGGACCAACCACTCAGGACTCAGTCCGATACATCAGGTCCGTCTCGTGCACCACGAACCCCAACCGCTCATAAACAGCCACCGCAGCCAGGTTGTCCGCGTCGACGTACAACATCGCGTCCGGCACCCCGACACCCGCCAGGTGCCGGAGGCCAACCGCGGTGAGGGCCTTCCCCAGCCCACCGCCCTGCGCATCGGGCCGTACCCCGACGACGTACACCTCGCCCAGCCCCTCGGCTTCGTGGACCTTCGTCCAGTGGAAGCCGACCAGTTCGTCGCCGCGGAAGGCGAGGAAGAACCCGGCCGGATCGAACCACGGCTCGGCCTTGCGCGCGTCGAGGTCCCGCTGTCCGAGAGAGCCCTGCTCGGGATGGTGCGCGAAGGCCGCGGCATTCGCGGCGAGCCAGGCCGCGTCGTCCTCGCCGGGCACGAACGTACGGACCCGCACGCCGTCCGGGAACGTCGGTTCGGGCAGGTCGAGCCCGGTCAGGGGCCGCCGCATCTGGCGCAGTTCGCGGAACAGCGCGAGCCCGAGGACCTGCGCGAGATGACGGGCCGCCGCATGTCCGCCGTGGGCCCACACCCGCAGCCGCTTGCCGGACTCGGCGAGCAGCGCGTTGCCCAGCGCCCGCCCGTGCCCATGGCCCCGGTGGGCCGGGTGGACGACCAGTTCGGCGGCCGGCGCCTCGACGGGATCGGTGTCCTCCAGCTGCGCGTACCCGACGAGCTGCCCCTCGGTGCTCAGCAGCAGATGGCGGATTTCGTCCCGTGCCTCGCCGCGCAACTGCAGCCGGCCCTGTTCGGACACCGCCTGCTGTCCGTCGGTCCGGGCGGCCTCCGCGAGAAGGGCCAGCACGGCCTCGGACTGCTCGGGGCTCAGCGCGGTGAGGACGTCGATGGAGCGGGCCGTGGGAGTGCCGCTCTGGCCGAGCGAGGCCGAGAGCTTGCGGGCAGCCGGTGCGGTGTCGTCGCTGGTCATGGGTACGAGAGTACGGCGTGTCCGGTTCATGGCGAAGTGGCCCGCCAAGGCCCGTCGAGGGCGGGGGCGGCCGGTGCACAGTCGGTGCGCGGCCGGTGGGGCGGCCGGCGCCCGGCCAGGGCGCGACGGGTGCGTGGCCGGTACACGACCTGTCCGTTTCGTACCGGAAACACCCTCGTGGCAACCAGTCCGTAACCCTGAACCCCCTGTCGCGCTACGCGCGTTGACTCTAGGCTGCGCCGGGACGGGGCCCACATATCAGCCGACCCACAGGGGGGCGCATGTCAGCCATACCTCAGCCGTTCCGCCCGAGACGCCGCACCACCCGCCTCCTCGCGGGTGTCGCGGGCGTCGCCACCATCGGCGCGCTGGTCGCGGCGCTTCCCACGACCGCTTCCGCGTCCGCGGGGGAGTCGGCGAAGAAGCACGGGCACGGGCACCAGAGCCCGTCCCGCTACCAGGACGTGCAGCTGCTGTCCTTCAACGACCTGCACGGGAACCTGGAGCCGCCGTCCGGCTCCTCCGGCCGGGTCACCGAGATCCAGCCCGACGGCACCACGAAGACGATCGACTCGGGCGGTGTCGAGTACCTGGCGACGCATCTGCGCCAGGCCCGCCAGGGCAACAAGTACTCCGTCACCGCGGCGGGCGGTGACATGGTCGGCGCCTCGCCGCTGATCTCGGGTCTCTTCCACGACGAGCCCACGATCGAGGCGCTGAACAAGCTCGACCTCGACGTGACGAGCGTCGGCAACCACGAGTTCGACGAGGGCGCGAAGGAACTGGGCCGTCTGCAGAAGGGCGGCTGCCACCCCACGGACGGCTGTTACGTGGAGGGCCGGAAGTTCAAGGGCGCCGACTTCCCGTACCTCGCGGCGAACGTCCTCGACGAGAAGACCAAGAAGCCGATCCTCAAGCCCTACTGGGTGTGGAAGAAGAACGGCGTGAAGATCGGCTTCATCGGGGTCACCCTTGAGGACACCCCGGGAGTCGTCTCCGCCGAGGGCGTGAAGGGCCTCAAGTTCAAGGACGAGGTCGAGACGATCAACAAGTACGCCAAGGAGCTGGAGAAGCAGGGCGTCAAGTCGGTCGTCGCGCTGATCCACGAGGGCGGGCTGCCGGCCTCGTCGGCGTACAACTACGACTGTGACTCGCCCGGTGGCGGCGACGGTATCTCCGGCCCCATCGTGGACATCGCGAAGAACGTCACGCCGAAGGTCGACGCGCTGGTCACCGGCCACACGCACGCCGCGTACGCGTGCACGATCGACGACCCGTCGGGCAAGCCCCGCACGGTCACCTCGGCCGCGTCCTTCGGGCGGCTCTACACCGACACGACGCTGACGTACGACCGCCGCACCGGCGACATCGCCCGGACCGCCGTCGCGTCCGCGAACCACGTGGTGACGCGTGACGTGGCGAAGGCCCCGGACATGACCGACCTGATCACCCGGTGGAACACCCTGGCGGCGCCGATCGGCAACAAGCCCATCGGGTACATCTCCGGTGACATCACCAACGTCGGTACCGAGTCCCCGATCGGCGACCTGATCGCCGACGCGCAGCTCGCGTACGGCAAGGAGCTGGACCCCGAGACCGACCTCGCGCTGATGAACCCGGGCGGTATCCGCGCTCCCCTGACCTACGCGTCCAAGGGCACCGAGGGCGACGGCGTGGTGACGTACGCGGAGGGCTTCACCGTCCAGCCGTTCGCCAACACGGTGAATCTGCAGAGCTTCACCGGCGCCCAGCTCGTGCAGGTACTGAAGGAGCAGGTCAGCGGTACGAACGCGGCCTCGCCGAAGGTGCTGCAGATTTCGTCGGGCCTCACCTACACGCTCGACCTCACCAAGAGCGGTGCCGACCGGGTCGTCACCGATTCCATCAAGTTGAACGGCGCCGCGATCGACCCGGCCGCCACCTACCGCGTCGCGACCAACAGCTTCCTCGCGGGCGGCGGCGACGGCTTCACCACGCTGGGCCTCGGCACCGACGACCTGGTGGGCGACGACGACCTCGCGGCCCTGGAGAAGTACCTGCTGGCCAACTCGTCGGCGACGAACCCGATCGCGCCGCCCGCGGCGAACCGGATCACCGTCGTCCAGTAGTTCGTGAGATAGATCGCGAACCGCAGGCAGGAGTTGCGGGTGGGGTTGGTACGCATGGTCGAATCGGGCGATGCGTACCCCCCACCCCATAGCGGCGCATGCCCCTCCGCATCCCTCGGCCGATCCGCCGCCCAACCCGTACGAGGATCTCGCCGCCCTCGACGACGGGCCCTTCGACAACGGACCCCTTGAGGACTTCCTCCGCGACGAGGAACCCGCGGTCGCCGAGGAACCGCGGCCGGCGGAAGAGACGCAAGCGCGGTGGTCACCCCCCGACCACCGCAAGAACCCCAGTGGCCGGCGCCGGCAGCGGCGCGGCCGTGTCCGTGGCCGAACTCCCCTGTCCGCCCTGCCCCTTGCCGCGAAGGCCGTCATCGCGGTCCTCGTCCTCGCCGCCTTCCTCGCCCTCGGCGACCGCTGGGCGCTGCTGTACGCGGAGCGCACGGCGGCCGAGGAGGTCCGGGACCAGCTGGACCTGCGGGCGGCACCCGAGGTGGAGATCGACGGCTTTCCCTTCGTCACCCAGGTCCTCGACGGCCGGCTCGACTCGGTGTCGGTCACCGTCCCGGACGTGGCGGCGGACCGGATCTCCCTGGCGAAGGTCTCGGCGACGGCCACCGGGGTACGGCTCGACGGCGCCCCGACCTCCCTGCGCGGCGCACGCATCCCCTCGCTCGACGGCGAGGTACTGCTCTCCTTCGACGACCTGAACCGTGAACTGGGCGCCTCCCAGGTCACGTTCACCGGCCATGGCGGCGACGAGGTGCGGGCGCGCGGCACCCTGCCCGTCGCCGGGCACGATCTGCGGCTGCGGGCCGACGCGCGGATCCGGCGGGACGGCGAGCGCGGCATCTCCACCGAGGTCGGCGGTATGCGGCTGGACATCGGCGACCTGGCCACCTTCCGCCCCGGCACCCGTGAGTCCGAGGGCCTGCATCTGACCCGTAGGTCCGCGGACCGTCTCGCGAAGGAGAAGCGCAGGGCGAAGGAACTGCTCTCCGTGCCGGCGATCGCCGGGCGGTTCGGCGTCCCGGACAGCGCGGTGCGGGCGGCGCTGCGCGACGACAACGACTTCGCCCGGTTCACCGGCTCCCCGAAGTTCGTCCGCGGGCTCATGAAGGTCAACCTCGTCGATCTCGCCGTGGACCACCCCGAGATCATCGAGCGGCTCGGCTTCGACCCGGCGCTCCTCGACGGCCTCTCCCGCCTCACGCGACCGGCCCTCGTCGACCGCCTCTCCATCGGCTTCCGGCTGCCGAAGCCGCCCCAGGGCGAGCTGAGGCTGCGGGACGTACGTGTCCACAAGGACGGGATCAGCGTGCGGGTGACGGGCCAGGACCTCGCGCTCGGCGCCTCGGTGGACAAGGCCCCGGCCGGTAAATAAATTCCGGGTGAGCGGCGTAATAAAGCCTGTGTGAACTGGGATCTGGTTCCCGACTCCGTCTGAAAACCGTCTCAGCCGCAATTCATCGAGGTCTCAGCGGATTTGGCGATTTCCGTCTCCGTGCTCCCGTAGTGTTTTCCATGTCGAAGCCGAACAGGGCTTACGGCAAAGGGAACACCGCACGACGCACGACATCAGAGATCACCCGCACAGGAAAGAGAAATCCCATGAGCTTCCACAAGGTCACCCCGGTCCGCACGTCCCGCAAGTCCGCTCCGGCCGCCAAGAAGCAGGCCGGGAAGCCCGCGCCGAAGCGTGCCGCCAAGCAGCAGCAGCGCCGCCGCCCGGTCGGCAACAAGTAGGCGACGCCACGAGGCGGGGCCCCCGGATTCGGTCCGGGGACCCCGCCTCGGCCATTTCCCGCACTCGGGAAATGGAATGGAAAACGGCAGGACACGGGCAGGGAAAGGGAATTAAACGCCATGCGGGGAGTACGGGAGGCATTCGCGCGTTTCTGGCCGCTGACGCGCGGCGACCGCCGATGGCTTTTGCTGATCATCGCCTGCGTGATCGTGTCCGCGCTGGCGGAGACGGCGTCGATCCTGCTCTTCGCGCAACTCACCGACCACGCGCTGCAGGCCGGTTCGCTCAGCGCTTTCTGGGGCCCGGCCGGTGCCTGGCTGGCGGTGGCCGTGCTCGGCGCGGTCGTCGGCTATCTCGGCAACTCCCTGGCGATCCGCACGGCCGAGAGATTCGTCCTGCGCCTGCGCGCCGGCGTCTTCCGCCATGTCCAGGACCTGCCCCCGCACTTCTTCCAGCGGTACCGCCGCGGCGACCTGGTGGAACGGCTCACGGGTGACGTCGAGGCCATCGAACAGATGGTGGTCTCGGGCGCGGTCGGAGCCGTCTCGGCCGCCTTCTCGGCGCTCTTCTACTCCGCCGCCGCGCTCTGGCTCCGCTGGGACCTCGCCCTGGTCACCTTCCTCCTCGCTCCCCTCTTCCTCGTCGCGGCCCGCCGCTTCGCCGGCCGCATCCAGAAGGCCGCGAAGGACGAGCGGACCGCCGACGGCGCGATCACCTCGGTCGTCGAGGAGTCCCTCGGCAACATCGTGCTCACGCAGGCGTACAACCGGCGCGGGGCGGAGGAGCAGCGGCTCGACCGCGAGGCGCGCGCCTGGCTGCGGGCCAGTGTGCGCGGGGCCCGCACGAGCGAGATGTACGAGCAGTGCGTCGAGGTCGTGGAGACGCTCTGCGTGCTCACGGTGATCGGGCTCGGTGCCTGGGAGATCGCGCAGGGCCGGATGTCCCTGGGCCAGCTGCTCGCCTTCGCCGCGTTCCTCGGCTATCTCTATCCGCCGATCCGCGACCTCGGCCAGCTCGGTCTGACCCTGACGGCCGCGACCGCCGGAGCGCAGCGGCTCCAGGAGATCCTGGACACCGAGCCCGCCGTCACCGACCCGGCCGCCCCGGCCGGGGAGTGGCCCGTGCGGGGCCGGGTCTCCTTCCACCACACCTCCTTCCGCTATCCGGGCGCGGAGCGCGACAGCCTGCACGAGGTGTCGTTCACCGCGCAGCCCGGCGAGTTCGTGCTGGTCACCGGCCCGAGCGGGGCCGGAAAGTCGACCCTCGCCACACTCCTGACCCGGTTCTACGACCCCTGTGCGGGGGTGATCTGCCTGGACGGTGTCCCGCTCGGCGACGTCACCCTGGAGTTCCTGCGCGAGAACGTGACGCTGCTGCCCCAGGAGACGCTGGTCCTGCACGGCACGATCCGCGAGAACATCGCCTGCGGGCGGCCGGGCGCGACGGACGAGGAGATCGAACGGGCCGCTCGGGACGCGGACGCCCACGATTTCGTCCGCTCCCTGCCCGACGGGTACGGGACGCTGATCACACCCGGCACGGCCGTGCTGTCCGGCGGGCAGCTCCAGCGGGTGGCCATCGCCCGCGCGATGCTGCGGGCCGCCCCCGTCCTCGTACTCGACGAACCGACCGCCGGGCTCGACGCGCTCGCCGCACGCCGGGTCGTACGGCCGCTGCGGCGCCTGGTGTCCGGCCGGACGACCCTGATGATCACCCACGATCTGACGCTCGCCCCGGACGCCGACCGCATCCTCGTCGTGGACGGCGGACGGCTGGTGGAGCAGGGCACGCACGAGGAACTGCTCGCGTACGGGGGTACGTACGCGCGGTTGGCGGGCCCGGTCCCGACGGAGACGACCATGCCGCTGCTGCAGCCGAGCCCGTAGCTCAGGAGGCGGCCGGCGTCCAGCCGGCCAGCCAGTCCGCGACCTCCTGGCCGGTCGCCTGGGCGTCGGTCAGCTGCGGGCGGTCGCCGCTCGCGGCGCCCGAGCCGGGGCCGGTGTTCCTGTACTCCGCGAAACGGTCGTCCTTCCAGGAGAAGCCGCCCATGTCCACCCACGGGGTCGACCTGATCGCCGCGCTCAGCGTGGAGTCGCGGACGGTGGTCTGCGGATCGAGGGTCGCGTCGCCGCCCGCGTGCCAGTTGCGGCCGAGGTAGAAGGTCCCGGCGGACACGTCACCGTTGACGGCCGAGCGGTTGATGAGGATGCCCTTGCGGTCGGCCGCGGTGCTGGGGGCGGTGATGTACCCCGCCGAGCTGCCGTCCCAGCGCTTCTTCAGGGTGATCACCGACTGGTCGATCACGGCGGTCGCCCGCCCGAAGATGAAGTCGACGTTCCCGATGACGTAGGAGTTGCGGACGTAGACGCGGCCGAGCTTCTCCTTGGCGGCGGTGTCGAGGAGCAGGGTGTCCTGGTCGCCCTCGACGATCACGCCGTCGAGGAAGACCTGGTCGGCGGCGGTGCGCAGGGCCACGGCCTGGTGTCCGCTCAGGCTCTGGTTGGCGCCCTCGTCGAAGTCGTTGGAGAGCGTGAGGTTGCGGGCCTGGAAGTCGTCCGCCTCCACGGCGACGGTGGCGCTGCCGCTCGTCCCGTACGTACCGCCGCCGGGTTTCGCGGTCCCGGCCGCGTTGTTGTGGACGATGACGGTGTCCTTGCGGCTGCCGCCGCTGCCCAGGATCGTCACGTGCGGCTTGTTCGAGGGGACCTTCACCACCTCGCGGTACGTGCCCGGCTTGACGGAGATCACGACGCGTGAGGCGTTGTTCGCGGGCACGGCGTTCACGGCGTCTTGGACGGTGGTGTACATCCCGCTGCCGTCCTTGGCGACGGTGAGGGTGGTGGCCGCGGCACCGGCGGCGGGCGCGGCACTCGCCGTGCCGGCGGTGGAGGCGACCAGGGCCAGCGGGACACCGACGGCCAGGGCGGTCCTGCGCCCGCGGAGGCGGGCCTTGCGGCGGTTCACGGTCACGGGCGGCTTCCGTTCGTGTGGGGGTGGGGGAGCCGGTCGCTGGGTGGTCGCCGCGCGCGGGGGAAAGGTTGCCGCGGCACGGAGGACGGCGTCGGCGCCGGTGCCGTCCGCCGGACACGGGCATGTGCTCCCGTCATGCTTCCGCGCGCCCGCCCAGGCGCCCGGTACGCCGGTACGCGGACACCTGCCGCCTCGTTCACCCCGTGCAAGGACGGGCGCGGGCGGGAGGGGGCGGAGCATGCGGGATGCACGGTTGCGGCGGCGGTTCGGGCTGGGCATGGGCGCCGCGGCGCTGCTCGCGCTGGCCCTCGCGCTGGCGGGCGGTGGCGGCCCCGACCGGACGTCGATGTGGATCTCGGCGGTCTCGGCGCTCGTCTCGGTCGGCGCGTTCCTGACGGAGCTGCTGCGCGAACAGACGGACACCGGCACCGCCGCCGACCGGCGGCAGCGGGCCGCCGACGAACTCGCCGAGGCCGTGGACCTGCAGTGGCGGGCGGAGGCGCGGCTGCGCCGGCTGTACGACCCCGAGCCGCTGACCGTCCGCTGGTCGCGCGTCGGCCCGCCGCTCGCCGACCGGCCCCACACCGTCCGACGAGGTGTGGAACTGCCGGAGCCGCGCGACGGCGACCAGCGGCTGGACCGGATCGTCGAGACGTTCACGGCCCTGCCGTCCCGTCGGCTGGTCGTGCTGGGCGACCCGGGGGCGGGCAAGACCGTACTCGCCGTACGGTTCGTGCTCGGGGCGCTCGCGGACCGGCAGCCGGGCGATCCGGTGCCGGTGCTGTTCCCCCTGGCGGGCTGGGACCCCGGGGCCATGACCCTGCGGGACTGGCTCGCCGAGCGGCTGGCCGCGGAGTACCGGCCGCTGGCCGCCGGCACGGGCGAGCGGACCATGGCACGTGAACTGCTCGACGCCGGGCTCCTGTTGCCCGTGCTCGACGGGTTCGACGAGATCCCCGGGCCGACGCACGAGACGGCCCTGCGGCGTCTGAACGCCGAACTCGACGAGCGGCTGCCCGTCCTGCTCACCTGCCGTACGCAGGACTGGACGCGGGCCGTGGGCGCCGGTGGTGTGCTGACCGCCGCCGAGGTCGTACGGCTGCGACCGCTGGACCTCGCCACCGCGCGCGGCCACCTGGAGATCACCGCGCGACCCGACCCGCACGGCCGCACGCCCTGGACCCCGGTCCTGGCGGACCCGTCCCCGCTCCTCACGGAGGTCCTGTCCTCCCCGCTGATGGTGACGCTGGCCCGCACGGTGTACGGGAACACCTCGCGCGACCCGGCCGAACTGCGGGACATCGGCCGCTTCCCCACCGCCGGACATGTCGAGCAGCACCTGCTGGAGGCCTGCGTCCCGGCGGCCTTCGGGGAGGCGGGCCACGGCACAAGTACCTGGAGTCCGGACGCGGCGCACCGCTGGCTGCGCCGTCTCGCCCGTGACGTCGGCACGACCGGCACCTGGCGGCTGGCCTGGTGGGAGCTGCCGACGGCGATGCCCCGGGCGCTGCGGGTGCTCGGCCCCGCCGTACTGGCGCTGCTCGCCTCGGCGGCGCTGCTGGTGCCGCTGGCCAAACTCGGGCCCGGGGTGGTCGCCGACTGGGACAGCGTGCCTTCGACCTTCCTCAACTACGCGGGCATCCTGCTGGGCCTGTGCTTCGGCCTGGCCCGGCTGCTGCCCGCCACGGCGCGGACTCCGCAGGGGCCACGGCAGTTGGTGCGGTTGGCCCTGTGGATGGCCGCCGCGGCCACGGTGGTGGCGGTGGGCATGGGCCTGCTCGCACCGCCCCTGGTGAGTTCCCGGCTCGGCGCGGTGCTCACGCAGCGACCGGCCTGGTTCCTCAACGGCTGCTGCTTCGGCCTGATCCTGTCCATGATGTTCGGGGTCGCGGGACTGCCCCGGCGCCCCCTCCCGATGGGCCTGCCGTGGGCGGGCAGCCCGAGCGGCCCGCGGACCGTGCGCGCGCTCGGCGCCGTCGTCGTCTTCGCCGGCCTCGCGGTCTACGGCTACTCACGGCAGACGGCGGTGGTCCCCGCCCTCACCTGCCTCGGCGCGGGGCTGCTGCTCCTCCTGGCCGGACTGCGGCGCGGCGAGCGCACGGCGGCGCCGTACACCGGCCCGGGCGCGGTACTGCGCGGCTTCGCCCGAGGGCTCCTCCGCGGGTTCGTGGCCTGCACACTCATCGGGGTCTGCGTGGGGGCGCTGGTGGGCTGCGTGGCCGGTGCGTTCGCCGCGTACCGGATCCACTCGGCGCAGCCGCGGGTGAGCGGTGAGGTCATCGGGGGCTGGCGGCTCCAGGAGACGGCCGACGGCGACCGTACGGTCCGCTCGGTCGTCCCCGGAGAGTTCCTGCTGGTGGAGCGTACGGGCCTCGACGAGCCGTTCGCCGTGAAGGCGGGCGCCCGGATCACGTGGGACGAGGAGGTCGGGGCGTACGAGGGGACGGTGACGATCCACGAGGACCGGGACGACGGCTGGGTGACCGTCTGGAAGGGCGGCCCCGGCGACCGCGAGGGCGAGGCGGTCGACGCCCACAACCTCGTGCTCGCCCTGCCGTACGAGGCCGAACTCTGGCTCGTCCACCGCCCGGTCCGGGCCGTCGTGCTCGACGCTGTGGGCCCCTTCGCGGCCTTCGGCGTGCTCATCGGTGCGATCGGCGGCTGCGCCTCGGGTGTCTACCGCGCCCTGAACACCCCGTCCGACACCATGCGTGCGGCGGGCCCGCGCAGCACCCTGCGCACCGACCGGGACGCCACGCTCGCCAGGAGCGCCATCGCCGCGCTCCTCGCCGGCGGGGTCTGCCTGCTGCTGCTCTCGGTCATGCCACCGGGCGGCACGCTGGGCACCATGCACACCGAGGTGTGGGTCCAGGTCGGCACGTCCTCACTCGCGCTGAGCGCCTGGGGCCGCCTCGCCCCGGCGAGAATCTGGCTGGCCCTGACCGGCCGGGCACCGTGGCGGCTGATGGCCTTCCTGGAGGAGGCACACCGGCGGGGGGTGCTGCGCAGGTCGGGGGCGCACTACGAGTTCTGCCATCTGCGTCTCCAACAGAGCCTGGCCGGTGCCCTGCCGCCGGTGGGCGGCGGCGGCCCGGCTCCCGGACCCGGGAATTGGCCGCCACGACCGGACCGGCCCGGTCCGCGCAGGGGTGCGGCACTGCTGACGGGCGTCGTCGGCGCGGCCACGTTCCGCGGCCTGCGTCCCTCGGGCTCCTCGGGCGCTCCGCCGGGCCCGCCGACGAGGGACGACCAGTTGCACGACGCGTACAACCGGCTCGGCCCACCGCCCACGGGAGGCGCCCGATGAGCGAGCCCACGCCCGCGCCCGCTGCCGGAGCCGAGGCGTCCCCGGAGAACCGGAGCAGTTGGCGCGACCTCCCCGTCGAGGAGCAGATCGCCTCCTGGGAGACGGCCGTCCCGGGCAGCGCGGCGCGGATGCTGCGGCAGGTCGAGGCGGACTACGAACACCGGCGCTGGCTGGACCGGGTGGAGGTCCGCTTCCGGATGTTCGGCGCGCTGCTGGGAGGCACGGGCATCACCGGCGTCTTCTGGCTCACGAAACACCTCGTGGACCACGACGCCCCGGCCTTCGCGGCGGGTGTCTTCGGCACGAGTGTGGCGGCGCTCGCGGGACTGGTGCTCAGGAGTGATCGCAGGCGGGGGCCGTGAGCGGGTGCGGATCGACGCCGACGCGAATCCGCGCCGGCCGGGTCCGCGTTCACCCCCGGGCGTCAAGCGTGGGGCGGGCCTGCATCCCAGCGGGTGAAGCGGGCGGGGAACCCGGACGGGAAGGCGGGCCGTCCGGGCAGGGTGATGCCATGGCAGAGATCATGACCACAGACCCCTCGGCGGAGCCGCCGCGCGCACAATCCGCGCCGGGACGGTGAGCGCGACTATGGTCGTGGACACGGCGCGTCGAAGGAGGACATCGATCATGGCTGCTCACGCTGCGGAATCCGATGCGGTGATCCCCCCCATGCCCGAGCGGACCCCGAAAGCGCTGCGCAGGGCGCTCGCCGAGGACGCTCCCCACCTCCTCCCCGACTTCGACAGGCACTGGAAGCGCGCGATCGCGGACACGTACGACCTCGGACCCGTGCCCGCGTTCATGGCTCGCTGGTGGATCGAGTACGCGATCGCACGTGATCCGAAGCTCGATGCCCATCTGCATGACCTGGAACAGCGGGCGGCTGAGGCCACTGACATCACCGAGGCCAAGGCCCTCCTCGAAGAGGCATCGAGGATTCGGCACGAGGCTCTGAGGGCGGAGCCCGGCGAGTGACCGACGAGTTCATGGGGCCGCCTTGGCAAATGGACTGGCGGCTTGACGCCCTCGCCGTCCGTGATGCGCTGCCCGAGCATGCGCGCAAGATGGTTGACGAGGCTCGTGCCGAGCTGGTCACCGCGAAGGACCCGTACTTCCGAGGCATCGAGGCCGATGGACTTCTACCCGACGGCATGGCCGTCGAGCCGGCACGGTCCAGCAAACCGAAGGGCGCTCGCCTGTTCTCCTTCGACCATGGAAACGGCTGGCTCATCTACACCTTCGTGTCCCGCGCAGAAGACCCGCAGATCATCGTGGAGCAGGTCTTCTGGCAGTGAACGGTCGGCCGGCCCGGTCGCTGTGACGCACCTCACGGGAAGTCGTCCCCCTCTGCCGTACAGCTCATAGGCGTGACCACTCATATGCGAACCCGGGTGCGGGCCGGGGATCAGGGGGCCTTCGGTGAGCTCTTCGACGCGTACGCCCGTGCCGTGTACAACCACGCCTACCGGCTGACCGCGGACTGGGCGACCGCCGAGGACGTGATGGCGTCGACCTTCATGGAGGCCTGGCGGCTGAGGGACCGGGTCGATCCCGAGGGCGGCTCCCTGCGGCCCTGGCTGCTGGGCATCGCCACCAACACCGCGCGCAACCAGTTCCGCAGCAACCGCCGTTACCGGCGCGCCGCGAGCGCCGCCGCGGCGGCCGAGACGGCCGTGCCCGATCACGCGGACGAGGTCGCGGGCCGGATCGACGACCGGCAGCGGCTCGCCACCGCCCTGACCGCGCTCGCCGCCCTGCGCAGACCCGAGCGCGAGGTCATCACGCTCTGCCTGGGGGAGGGCCTGGACTACGAGTCCGCGGCGGAGGCGCTCGGCATCCCCGTCGGCACGGTCGCCTCCCGTCTCTCCAGGGCCCGGAAGAAGCTGCGGGCCGTCGCGGAGAAGCAACTTGGCGCCGGCTCCGCCGGAAAAGTTCGCGGAAATCGGGAAGTGCCGCGCCCCGCCCGACAGACAAGAGGCGATCACACACAAGCGATCCGGCCCGCACAGGAGGGAAACCGATGAACGCGAACACGCCCCGCCACGACTCAGCCGAGTCCGAGTCCGGGTCCCGTTTCGAGTGGGAGCAGGACGCCCAGCTCCTGTCCCGTACCGCGCGCGACCTGCCGTCGGGCCGTCACCAGTTCCACAGGGAGCGTCTGATGGCCCAGATCCACGAGCAAGTACAGCGGGAAGAGCGCACGGCGGCCCCGGCCGCACCGGCGAAGGCACGGCGGCTGCGGCTGCCGCGTCCCGCGATCACGCTGCCCGCGATGGCGTTCGGCCTGTCCGCGGCGATCGTCGCCGGGGTCGTGGCCTTCGGCGGCGGCGAAGGCGTGCGGGAGAGCGGAGTCGCCACCGGACCCGCCCTGACCACCGACATCGGTACCGCGACCACGAAGGGCGTGCCCCAGCTGCTGGACCAGATCTCCCTTGCGGCGGCCGAGGGCGACCACCCGACCGTGCGGGCAGGCCAGTTCATCTACATCGAGTCCGTGGTGGCCGACACCCACGTGAGGACCGTCGACGACAAGAGCAGCCTGGTCGGCGAGGAACTGCACAAGCGGCAGATCTGGGAGTCCGCGGACGGCGTCGAGGGCTGGCTGATCGACCCCGCCGTCAACGACAGCCCCGAGGGCGAGACCCTGACCCTGCCCGACGAGCAGGGCAACACCCCGAAGGCGCACCTGGGCAGCCCGTCGTACGACTACCTGGCCGAGCTGACCACCGACCCCGACGCACTGCTGGCCAAGATCTACAAGGAGACGAAGGGGCAGGGGAACACCCCCGACCAGCAGGCCTTCACCACCATCGGTGACCTGCTCACCGAGAGCTACCCGCCCCCGGAGCTCTACTCGGCGCTGTTCGAGACCGCCGCGAAGATCCCGGGCGTGGTCGTCGTCGACGACGCGGTGGACGCGGCCGGCCGGCACGGCGTGGCGGTGGCCCGGCTGGACGAGACCAGCGGACAGCGCGAGGAATGGATCTTCGACAAGAAGACCCACGTCTACCTCGGCGCGCGCAACGTCCAGGTGAAGCCGCTCAAGGAAGAGGGCGTCCTGATCAAGCCCGGCACGGTGAACTTCACCATGGCCATCAAGAACCGCGCCGTCGTCGACGGGATGAAGGAGACCCCGTCGGCCCCGGCACAGGCGGGCTGAGGCCCGGTCGGTCCCCGGCCCCCGGCTTCCGGTCCTGGTCAGTCCCCGTCCAGCGCGGGCGGCGGAGTCGGGGCCCCTGGCAGGCGGATCGTCGCGACCGTGCCGCCGCCCGGGGCCGGGCCCAGCGCCACGTCCCCGCCCGACTCCTGGACCGTACGCGCCACGATGGACAGGCCGAGGCCCGAGCCGGGGAGCGCGCGGGCGCTCGGGGAACGCCAGAAGCGGTCGAAGACGTGGGGGAGTTCGTCGGCGGGCACGCCCGGACCGTGGTCCCGTACGGTCAGTTCGCCGCCCCTGAGCGTGACGTCGATCGCGCCGCCCCCGGGGCTGAACTTCACCGCGTTGTCGAGGATGTTGACGATGGCCCGCTCCAGCGCGGTGGGCTCCGCCCGGACGAACCACGGGTGCACGTCCGCCGTGATCGTCAGCTCCGGGCCGCGCAGCCTGGCCCTGCGCAGGGCCGACTCCACGGTGTCCTGCAGCGCGACCACCTGTACCCGGTCGGCCGGCGTGCCCGCGTCCGACCGGGACAGCGTCTGCAGATCGCCGATGAGCACGGCCAGTTCGGTCATCTGCGCCTTCACCGAGGCGAGCAGCGCCTTGCGGTCCGCCGGGGGGATGGGCCGGCCCGTCTCCTCGCTGCGGGTGAGCAGTTCGATGTTCGTCCGCAGCGAGGTGAGGGGGGTGCGCAGTTCGTGACCGGCGTCGGCGATGAGCTGCTGCTGCAGCTCACGCGAGTTGGCGAGGGACGCCGTCATCGAGTTGAAGGACCGGGAGAGCCGGGCGATCTCGTCCTCGCTGTCGTCCTCGACGGGGATGCGCACGGACAGGTCCTCGGTACGGGCCACGTGCTCGACGGCCTCGGTCAGCTTGTCGACGGGCCGCAGACCGGCACGGGCGACCGCGAGTCCCGCGGCGCCGGCGCCGAGGACTCCGATACCGGAGACCAGGAGCAGGATGAGGGCCAGGTCGTTGAGGGTGCCCTGGGTGCTCTTGAGGGGCACGGCGATGAGGAGGGCGGTGTCGGGGTAGAGCTGCGGCCGGCTCGGGCCCTGGGTGACGGTCAGGGGGACCGTCAGGATGCGTACGGCGTTCCCGTCGGTGTCGGTTCCGTTGCGGAACACCCCGTCCGTGCTGCCCGCGTTCTCGATCACGCCGGTGTCGTCGCCGGTGACCTTGACCGTGCCTTCGGAGTTCGCCGAGACGCAGGGCGTTCCGTCCGCCTTGATCAGCTGCAGGTAGTAGATGTCCCGGGCGCCGAAGTCGTCGTTCTTCGGCAGCGGTGTCTGGGTGCAGTTCTCCAAGGCGGCCTCGACCTGGGAGTTCGGCTGCGGCGTGGCAGCCGCCTTCAGGTCGTTGTCGACCTGGTCGTACAGCTTCCCCTGCACGATGAACCAGCAGGTCACCGAGACGGCCGCCACCGCGAACGCCACCGCCGCCGCCACCAGGAGGGACAGCCGGGCCCGGATCGGCAGCGAGGTGAACCGGCGTACGAGCCTGTTCACTCCGCCCCGCCCGACCGCAGGACATACCCCACGCCCCGCACCGTGTGCACGAGACGCGGCTCGCCGCCCGCCTCCGTCTTGCGGCGGAGATACATCACGTACACGTCCAGCGAGTTGGACGACGGCTCGAAGTCGAAGCCCCAGACCGCCTTCAGGATCTGCTCCCTCGTGAGGACCTGGCGCGGATGGGCCAGGAACATCTCCAGCAGGGTGAACTCCGTGCGGGTCAGCTCGACGGGCCGCCCGGCCCGCGTGACCTCACGGGTCGCGAGGTCCATGCGCAGGTCGCCGAAGGTCAGCGCGTCGTCCGCCGGGGCGCCGACCGCGGCGGCCGCGTACGAGCTGCGCCGCAGCAGCGCCCGTACCCGCGCGAACAGCTCGTCCAGTTCGAACGGCTTCACCAGGTAGTCGTCGGCGCCCGCGTCGAGACCGGTGACCCGGTCGCCGACCGTGTCGCGGGCGGTCAGCATGAGGATCGGTGTCGTCGTGCCCGCGCCACGCATCCGGCGGGCGGCGGTCAGCCCGTCCATGCGCGGCATCTGGATGTCGAGGACGACCAGGTCGGGCTGGTACGCGATGGACTTCTCCAGCGCGTCCGCGCCGTCGACGGCCACCTCCGTGCCGTACCCCTCGAAGGCGAGACTGCGCTGGAGTGCTTCGCGCACGGCCGGCTCGTCGTCGACGATCAGGATGCGCTGGGGTTCACGGTCGCCTTCGGCGGGGCTCATCGCGGTCAGTTCCTCGGGTGCGGTGGGACGGGGGCGGGGCGCTTTCAGCCTCGCACGTTTCAGGGCTGTTCTCGTAGAGCCGCCGGGCGCCGAGCCCGCGCACGGCCGGGGTCAGCCTCGTACGGTACGGCGGGTGCGGGCCGCGGCCCCGCTGCGGCGGGCGGCGGCGCGCGGGGCCCGCGCGGTGGCCATCTCGGGTGCGCGGGGCGCCGGCGCGTGCAGCTCGTGGGCCACCGCGAGGGCCAGGGCGAGTCCGGACGGGTCGCCGCCGACGAGGGTGTGGGGCACGGACTTGATCGGCCCGATATGGCTGATCTGCTTGGCCTGCTCGGTCTGCTCGGTCTGCTTGGTCTGCTTGGTCTGCATGACGGCCTCCAGGGTCTGGGGTGGGGCGGTCGGAGTGGTGCGGGGGCGCGTGCGGGGTCGTGTGCGGCGCCGTCGTGGCTGGTCGCGCGGTTCCCCGCGCCCCTGGTCGGCCGGGGCCCGGGCAGTGGCCCAGGTGCGGCTCAGCTGTCGGAGCCGCCGGACCGCAGCGAGGCCAGGTCGGCCTTGACGGTGTTGACGGGGATGGCGAAGCCGAGGCCGACGCTGCCGGCGCTCGACGAGGACGAGGAGTCCGTGGCGGCCGAGTACATCGCGGAGTTGATGCCGATGATGTTGCCGCTCATGTCGATCAGCGCGCCGCCGGAGTTGCCCGGGTTGAGGGACGCGTCGGTCTGCAGCGCCTTGTACGTCGTCGTGGACGAGCCGGTGTCGCCGTTGAACTCCTGGCCGCCGAACTCGAACGGCCACTGCCCGCTGCCCCCGCTGCCGCCGCCCTGCTGTTGCTGCTGCTGGCCCTGGCTCTCGTCCGTGGAGACGGTGACGTCCCGGTCGAGCGCGGAGACGATGCCACTGGTGACGGTGCCGGTCAGGCCCTCGGGGGAGCCGATCGCCACGACCTCGTCACCGACCTTGACGGCGTCGGAGTCGCCGAGCGTCGCGGGCGTCAGACCCGTCGGCGCGTCCTCCAGCTTGATCAGCGCGAGGTCCTTCTTGCTGTCGGTGCCGACGACGCTCGCGGTGTACGACTTGCCGTTGCTCAGCTGCACCTTGATCTGCGAGGCGCCGGAGATCACGTGGTTGTTGGTGATGATCTCGCCGCCGGTCGTGATGACCACGCCGGAACCGGTGGAGGAGCCCGCGTTCGAGGTCGCGCTGATCTCGACGATGCTCGGGCTGACCGCCTCGGCGACCCCGGCGACCGTGCCCTTCTTGCTGGTGGCCACGACGCTGGTGCTGCTCGCGCCGCCGGCCGCGGTGTCGTTGCCGGTCAGCTCCTGGAAGGCGTACGCGGTACCGCCGCCCACGGCCGCGGCGGCTATCGCCACGGCGGCGAGGAGGGCCAGCGGGCCCTTGGCGCGCTTGCGGGGCGCTGCGGGCGCTGCGGACACCGGCTCGGTGAGGAGCGCGGTGGGGGCGTCGCCCTGCGCGCCTCCGGCTCCGGCTCCGGTTGAGCCTCCGGCCACGGCCGCGGCCGGCTGGTACGCCGGCGGAGGCGGCCACTCCGGGTTCACGGGGGAGGTGTTCTGCTGGTGGTGCGACTGCTCGTACGGCTGTCCTGAGTACGCGGACTGCTGCTGGTCGCCCTGGGGGTACTCGCCGCTGCGGCGGAAGCTCTCGGTCATGGGTATGACTCTGTCGCCCGACCATGAGAGCTCCCTGAGTGCTCGCTGAGAAGCCCGACAGAACCTCGTATGCCCGATATAAAGGCGTCCGAGCCCCGTGATACCGGGGAAACGGCGGGTTGCCGCACGGTGAGGTGACGGAAGCGGCGGACGAACACTTGTCGGCCTGCTGTGAAGCGCGTGTGCGGAGGGGTTTGCGAGCCGCAGGCTTGGCGGGTTCAGGACACACCACCGCCATGGGCGTCCACACCCACCACCTCAGGAGCCCTGAGTGATACCTGCTCTGCGCAGCCGCTGGAGACGCCGGGCCACGGCGTTCCCCGCGGCCGCCCTCGCGCTGGCGCTGGCTTGCGCCGGCGTCCTCGCGGCCCAGCCGGCCACCGCGGCGGACGGCCCCGCCGGGGGACTGCCCGACACGAGCCTGGCGCGGCCCGCGAAGCCGGCCGCCTCCGCGAAGGAACTGCGCGACCGGATCGTCGACGCCGCGAAGGCGACCGGCGAGACCCCGGACGACGCCTCGCCCGCGAAGTCGCCGTTCATCATCGGCGGCGGCGAGACCACCATCGCCAGTGCCCCGTGGATGGTCCAGCTCGGCTACTACGACCCGGCCACCGGCGACGGCTACTTCTGCGGCGGCACCCTCGTCGCTCCGAACAAGGTCCTCACCGCGGCCCACTGCGTCGCGGGCCTGGACTGGGTCGGCAACGGCGCGGTCCTGGCCGGCACGACCGACCTCGACGACTACACGAACGGCGCCGCCACGGGCGTGCTCCGCCAGTGGACGCACCCGCGCTACAACGCGGACACCACCCAGAACGACATCGCCGTCCTCACCCTGGACACTCCGCTGCTCGACCGGCCGACCCTGCGGCTGGCCGCGTCCGACGACAGCGCGCTCTACAAGAGCGGCACCACCGGCACCGTCTACGGCTGGGGTCTGACCTCCGGCGCCGACGACGCCACCCTCTCGACGAAGCTGAAGAAGGCGAATCTGCCGCTCGTCGCCGACGCGACCTGCAAGAGCGCGATGGCGTCCGTCCTCGACGGGGACTACTTCATCGCCGGCTCGATGGCCTGTGCGGGCACCCCCGCGAGCGGCGCCGACGAGGGCACGAACAGCCCCTGCAACGGTGACTCCGGCGGCCCGCTGGTCGTCGGCGGCAAGATCGCCGGCATCGTCTCCTGGGGCGTCGCGGGCTGCACCGCGAAGGGCGCCTACCCGGTCTTCACCAAGGTCAGCTCGTACATCTGGGCGGCTCAGCCGCGCATCGACGACGCGGACCTGTCGTACGACGGCCGCGCCGACCTGCTCGCGCGCACGCCCTCCGGCGGTCTCTTCCAGCAGAACAGCACGGGCACGGGGCTCGCGCAGCGCGCCTACCAGGGTGCCAACTGGCAGAGCGCCGGCTGGGCCCTGCAGGCTGACCTTGACCGGGACTACTACCAGGACCTGATCATCCGCGACAAGACCGACGGCAAGCTGTACCGCAGCTACCTGGACCACTCCGTCGGTGACTGGGCCTGGATGCAGATCAGCTCGGTGTGGGGCGGCTACAAGTCGTACGCGATCCCCGGCGACCTGACGGGCGACGCCCGCCCGGACCTGGTCGCGGTGGACGCCGACGGTTCGGTCTACCTCTACCCGGGGCGCGGCAACGGCCAGTTCTACGGCAAGGTCAAGGTCGTCAGCGGCGCCTGGAAGAACGTGAAGCTCCTCGGCCACGGCGACCTCTCCGGCGACGGCAAGCCCGACCTGCTCGTCCGCTCCACGGACGGCACGCTGTGGCTGTACCGCGGCACGGGCAAGGAGAAGACCCCCTGGTCGACCCGCATCAAGGCCCGTACCGGCTGGAACTTCACGTCGTACGTCTCCAGCGGCGACGTGAGCGGCGACGGCATCGCGGACGTCATCACCCGCGACTCGGCGGGCAAGCTCTGGCTCTACAAGGGCACGAACAAGGCGACCACGGACCTCTTCGCCCCCCGCACCACCCTGGGCACAGGCTTCAACCAGTACAACTTGCTGTTCTAGAACCAACGCCGGCAGGCGCTGACTTCTACTACTCGGGTAAGGGTCAGCGCCCTGCTTTTTGCTTTTAGGGGCGCGGGGAACTGCGCGACCAGCCACGACGCACCCGCAGCCGAAGAACGACCCACCCAGCGGAGCTAACACCCACAGCTGCGCCGCACGACCAAGGAGGACGGGAACAACTTCAACCGCTCCCGCCGAGCCCCGGCAACCCGAAGCCCGTCATCAAGCACAAGATCAACGGCCGCCCGAGCCATCGCGGACCGATCACTGGCGATAGTGGTCAGCGGCGGATCCGTCAACGCCGCTTCCTTGATGTCGTCGAACCCCGCGACAGCCAACTCCCCCGGCACATCGATCCGCAGCTCCCGCGCAGCCCGCAGCACCCCGATCGCCTGGTCGTCCGTGGAGCAGAAGATCGCCGGCGGCCGATCGGGCCCGGCCAGCAGCCGCAGCCCCACCTGGTACGCGTCGTACCGGTTGTAGAGCGCCTCGAAGAGGCGACCCTCCGTCGAGCGCCCCGCCTCGTGCATCGCCCGCCGCCACCCCTCGACGTGGTCGGAGACCGGGTCACCGACCGTGGGGGTCTCCGCGACACCGCCGAGACAGGCCACGTACGCGTACCCGTGCTCAAGGAGATGCTTCGTGGCGAGATGCGCCCCGCCCACGTCGTCCGTGACGACCGCGACGTCGTCGATGGCCTCGGGCCGCTCGTGCAGCAGCACCACCCGGGCGTCCCACGCCTCGATCTCGGCGGCGGCCAGATCGTTCAGCGCGTGGCTGACGAGGATCAGCCCCGAGACCCGCATACCGAGAAAGGCCCGCAGATAGTGGACCTCGCGCTCGCCGACGTAGTCGGAGTTGCCGACGAGCACCATTTTTCCGCGCTCGGACGCGGCCTGTTCGACCGCGTGCGCCATCTCTCCGAAGAAGGGCTGGCGCGCGTCCGGCACGATCAGGCCTATGAGGTCCGTGCGCCGCGAAGCCATGGCCTGGGCGACCCGGTCGGGCCGGTACCCCAGCTCCTTGATCGCGGCGAGGACACGCTCGCGCGTGGCCGGGGCAACCGGCCGGGGTCCGTTGTTGATGACATAGCTGACGACGGCGGTGGAGGTACCCGCCAGTCGCGCCACGTCATCCCGAGTCACCTTGGCCACGCGCGGAGTCTACGCGGATGGACCTACCGCTGGGCAGGTCGTACGGCTTCTTCCTGCGCCTTCGCCGGAGCCTGCGCCGAGGCCTTCGCGGCACCGGCCGCGTCGAGGTGCGCCGTCTCGTCCGCATCCTCCGGCTTTGGCTGTGCGGCCTTGGCCTTCGCCTCGTCCGCGGCCCGGTCCACCTTCTCCGGAGTAACGAATCGATAACCGACGTTGCGGACGGTACCGATCAGCGACTCGTGCTCGGGGCCGAGCTTCGCGCGCAGCCGCCGTACGTGCACGTCGACCGTGCGCGTACCGCCGAAGTAGTCGTAACCCCATACCTCCTGCAGCAGCTGGGCGCGCGTGAAGACGCGGCCCGGGTGCTGGGCGAGGTACTTCAGGAGCTCGAACTCCTTGAAGGTGAGGTCGAGGACCCGGCCTTTGAGCTTGGCGCTGTAGGTCGCCTCGTCCACGGAGAGGTCGCCGTTGCGGATCTCCATGGGGGAGTCGTCGTTGACGATCTGCTGACGGCCCATGGCCAGCCGCAGCCGCGCCTCGACCTCCGCCGGACCGGCGGTGTCGAGCAGCACGTCGTCGATGCCCCAGTCGGCGGTGACGGCCGCGAGGCCGCCCTCCGTCACGACGAGCACGAGTGGACAGCCGGGCCCGGTGGAGCGCAGCAGCTGACAGAGGCTGCGGACCTGCGGGAGGTCACGCCGGCCGTCGATGAGAATGACGTCGGCACCTGGGGTGTCGACGAGTGCGGGCCCCTCCGCCGGGGCCACGCGCACGTTGTGCAGCAGGAGGCCGAGGGCGGGAAGCACCTCCGTCGACGGCTGAAGGGCATTGGTGAGGAGCAGCAGAGAACTCATCGCACCCCACCTGCCTGGGTCGTCCTACGGTCACGCACGGTTCGCTCGCCCATAACGTCTGGTTCCTCCTCGGTCCCTGCGAGGACGTTTTCGGCACTGCTCAACGTCGTATACAGCGTTCGTATACAACGCTCCAGAAAGCGCAAAAGGACCCGGGGGCTTCTCTGCCCGAGTCCTCTGCCCAGGAGAATAGCCCACATGAGCCAAGGTCCGGCAGGTCATGTGACGCGATCTTTCATTCGTCCAGAACCTGAGACGGCGGGTGGATGTACGGAAAGTGCCTCGGAAAGATCTTCGCGAGGGGTGCTGAGAAAGTTTCTGCGCACCGCCGACGGAGTGACGATCGACGCCGCGTACGAGCCCGCGAGGAACACATCGGACACGTCCGAAACGTCCGGCACATCTGCCGGATCCGACGCGGCCGGGCCCGCAACCGCCCTGGTCATCGTGGTGGCGCACGGGTTCACGGGCGATCTGGAGCGTCCGCACGTCAGACGGGCGGCGACGGCCTTCGCGCGGTACGGGGCCGTCCTCACCTTCTCCTTTCGCGGACACGGCGCTTCCGGTGGGCGCTCCACGGTCGGCGACCGCGAGGTGCTCGATCTGGCGGCGGCGGTGCAGTGGGCGAGAGAACTCGGTCACACCCGGGTGGTCACCGTCGGCTTCTCCATGGGCGGCTCGGTGGTGCTCCGGCACGCGGCTCTGCACCCGAAGAGCGATCAGGAGCACGAGGGGCGCACGGGAGCGCATTCGGACGCGGTGGTTTCGGTCAGTGCACCCGCCCGTTGGTACTACCGTGGTACGGCCCCTATGCGGCGCCTGCACTGGCTGGTAACGCGGCCGATGGGCCGGGCGGTCGGCCGCTACGGCCTGCGAACCCGCATCCATCACCGCGAATGGGACCCGGTCCCGTCCTCCCCGGTGGAATCGGTCCCTCTCATCGCCCCCACGCCTCTCCTGATCGTCCACGGCGACCGGGACGGCTATTTCCCGCTGGACCATCCGCGGATGCTGGCCGCCGCCTCCGGTGACCACGCGGACCTGTGGCTTGAGCGCGGCATGGGCCACGCCGAGAACGCGGCGGACGACGAACTCCTGGCCCGCATCGGGCAATGGGCCGCGGCACACGCGGGCTAGCCTGACGGGGTCCGTCACCCGTTTTCTTGCACCGCTGACCGAAGATCGAGGAACCAGATGGCACAGGGCACAGTGCGTTACTGGGCCGCCGCCAAGGCCGCGGCAGGAGTCGCCGAGGAGCCGTACGAGGCGGAGACCCTCGCGCAGGCGCTGGACGCGGCACGCGAACGACACTCCGGCGAACTCGCCCGGGTGCTGCTGCGATGCTCGTTCCTCATCGACGGCGATCCCGTGGGTACCCGCGGACATGAGACGGTACGGCTGGCCGAGGGCGGCACGGTCGAGGTGCTCCCGCCGTTCGCAGGAGGGTGACGGGACGATGAGCGATCAGCCGTACGAGGGGCCTTACGAGGGTCCGTACCGGGGACAGGGCCAGGGCGGCCAGGGTCAGGGGTATCAGGGTCAGGTTCCCTACGAGGGATACCACCCGTACCAGGAGCAGGCCCACCAGGCCCAGCAGGCGGCGCAGGCCGGGTGGCCCGGTCAGCAGCAGTACGACGAGGCCGCCGTGCAGCAGCAGTACACCCAGCAGTGGGAGGGCCAGACCTGGGAGACCCAGGTCCAGCCCCCGCTCCGGCCGGCGGCTCCGGCCGCCCCGGCCGCGGACACGGCGTATCTGCCGCAGCAGGGTCCGGGTGAGGCGTCGTACGGGGCGTACGGGGCGCAGCAGCAGTACGGGGGTCAGCAGCCGTACGGGAATGTCGGGCAGCCCATGCCGGGTCAGCAGGCTCCGGTCGGCGGGAACCCCGTGGCCGCGCCCACGCCCACGCCCCCGGCCGCGCCCGTCGACGGCGGGAACGGCTACGGTCCGGCGACCGTCACCGGCAACACCCGGATCACCGACGCCCAGCGCGCCCGCGCCGAGGGACGTTCGCCGATCATCGAGCCCGGCGGACAGCCGGCCGTGCTGACCGGGGTCCTCGGACTGCTGCTCGCCGGCGCGGCGGCACTCGGGCAGTACGCGCTCGTCGTGCCGCTTGTGATCCTCCAGGCGGTCACCGCGGCGGGCTGGTTCCGGCTCAACGGGATGTGGCCCGCACGGCAGGGCATCGCGCTCGCCTTCGCGGGTGCGCTCGCCGCCGACGCGGCCCTGCTCGTCGCCGGGCGCTCGAACGCGCCCGCCGCGATCCTCGGCACCCTCGGCGTCTGGGTCCTGCTGACCCTGGTCCTCCAGCTGCGCAGCCACGCCGGAGCCGACGAGCGGATGCTCGGCCTGATGGCCACGGTCGTCTCGGCGGCGCTCGCGATCATCGCGACCGGGTACCTGGCGGCGGAGCCGGACGCGGTGGTCGTGGGCGGGGTGGCGGTCGCCGCGGCGGTGCTGGCGCGGGCGCTGCCGTTGCCGACGGCTGCGTCCGTGGTCGTGGCGTTGCTCGCGGCGGCGGGGGCGGGGGTCGCGCTGGGCGGGCTGACGGATCTGGGGGCGGGTGGGGCGTTGCTCGGGGCGGGGGCGGGTGTCTGTGCCCTGGTCGGGCACCGGGTCGCCAGCTATGACTATCCGTCGAAGTTCGTGCACTTCACGGCGGGCGTGGCGCTGCCGCTCGCCGCGGCGGCGCCGGCGGTGTACGTCCTGGGCCGAGCCCTGGCCTGACGTTTTCCTCGCCCCCGCCGCCCCTACCCGTTCCCGTCCACGCATGGGGGCTTCGCCCCCTCGCCCCCCTGTCGCGCTTCGCGCTCGTCCTCAAACGCCGGACGGGCTAGTAGTTAGCCTCTCCGGCGTTTGAGGAGCGGGGGTTCGGGGGCTGGCCCCCGAGTCGTTGACGGGAACGGGTAGGGGCGGCGGGGGCGGAGAAAACCCTGGGCCGGGGTACACAACCACGCAAGACGACGAAGAGAGGTCGACCCTCGTGCAGGACGAACTCATCGCGCGGGCCACGGCATGGCTGGCCGAGGACCCCGACACGGACACCCGCGAGGAACTCGCCAAGCTCATCGACGCCCAGGACACCGCGGAACTCACCGCCCGCTTCTCCGGCACCCTCCAGTTCGGCACGGCCGGCCTCCGCGGCGAACTGGGCGCGGGCCCGATGCGGATGAACCGCGCGGTCGTCATCCGCGCCGCCGCCGGCCTCGCCGCGTACCTGAAGGCGAAGGGCCAGACGGACGGCCTCGTCGTCATCGGCTACGACGCCCGCCACAAGTCCGCCGACTTCGCCCGCGACACCGCCGCGGTGATGACGGGCGCGGGCCTGCGCGCCGCCGTGCTCCCCCGCCCCCTCCCGACGCCCGTCCTCGCGTACGCCATACGGCATCTGGGCGCGGTCGCGGGCGTCGAGGTGACGGCCAGCCACAACCCCCCGCGGGACAACGGCTACAAGGTGTATCTCGGCGACGGCAGCCAGATCGTGCCCCCCGCGGACGCCGAGATCGCAGCGGAGATCGCCGCGGTCGCGCGCCTGGCCGACGTCCCGCGTCCGGACTCCGGCTGGGAGACCCTCGACGAGGGCGTGCTGAACGCCTATCTGGAGCGCACGGACGCGGTCCTGGCCCCCGGCTCCCCGCGGACCGCCCGCACGGTCTACACGGCCCTGCACGGCGTCGGCACGCAGACCCTGCTCGCCGCCTTCGAGCGGGCCGGCTTCCCCGCGCCCGTCCTCGTCGCCGAGCAGGCCGAGCCGGACCCCGACTTCCCGACCGTCGCCTTCCCGAACCCGGAAGAGCCCGGCGCGATGGACCTCGCCTTCGCGACGGCCCGCGAGAGCGACCCCGACCTGATCATCGCGAACGACCCGGACGCGGACCGTTGCGCCGCCGCCGTCAGGGACGGCGGGAACGGCGGCGACTGGCGCATGCTGCGCGGCGACGAGGTCGGCGCGCTCCTGGCCGCGCACCTCGTCCGCCGGGGCGCGCGCGGCACCTTCGCGGAGTCGATCGTCTCCTCCTCCCTCCTCGGCCGCATCGCCGGGAAGGCGGGTCTGGCGTACGAGGAGACCCTGACGGGCTTCAAGTGGATCGCCAGGGTGGAGGGCCTGCGGTACGGCTACGAGGAGGCGCTCGGCTACTGCGTCGACCCCGACGGCGTACGGGACAAGGACGGCATCACGGCGGCGCTGGCCATCACGGAGCTGGCCTCGGAGCTGAAGGAGGAGGGGCGCACGCTCCTCGACCTGCTGGACGACCTCGCCGTCGAGCACGGGCTGCACGCGACGGACCAGTTGTCCGTCCGGGTGGACGACCTGTCCGTCATCTCCGACGCGATGCGCCGGCTGCGCGAGCAGCCGCCCACGCGTCTCGCGGGCCTGTCCGTCACCAGGACCGAGGACCTCGCCCTGGGGACGGACCTGCTGCCGCCCACGGACGGCCTGCGCTACACGCTGGACGGCGCCCGTGTCATCGTCCGGCCCAGCGGTACGGAGCCGAAGCTGAAGTGCTATCTGGAGGTCGTGGTGCCGGTGGGCACCCGCGACGGCCTCCCGGCGGCGCACGCGAGGGCGGCGGAGCTGCTGGCGGTGATCAAGCGGGATCTGTCGGCCGCCGCCGGCATCTGAACGGGGTGACGGACCGGCGCCGCCAAGAGCGCCGGTCCGCCAGCCCTTCACTCCTGGCCCCCTGCGCCTCAGAGCCCGTACCGGCTCTTCAGGTGGCGCCAGAAGTCGCGGAACATCCACTTGTCGAACTCGGTGATCTGCGTGGCGCTGCCCGCGTTCATGAGGAAGCAGCACTGGCCCGTCGGCGTCCAGTCGTAGAAGTCGTCGAGGCCGAAGGTGTGGCCGACCTCGTGCAGATAGATGTGGATGTCCTCCTGGGACAGGGCGCCGGTGAAGTACTCCTGGCCGACGCGCTGGCCCCAGTCGCCGCCCGCGCCGCCCTGGAAGCCCTTGGTCAGCCAGAGGGACTGGTCGTAGTGGCGGGCCGCACCGCCCGGACACGTCGAGTAGTTGCCGTCCTGGTGGAAGAACCGGCCGCAGTCGGGCGCGCACTGCGGGGCGCCGCCGCTGTCGAGGTTCCCGGCGTAGACGTCGACGGAGGTGTCGGTCCACTGGAGGGTGGAGCGGTTCCTGACCGCCCAGCCCACGATGTTGACCGGCACGCTGGTGTACGGCCAGGCGTTGTGGCCCGTGCCGTTGTCCAGCATGGCCGCCGTCCACTTGCCGAACTGTTTCTTCAGCGCGGCGTGGATCTGGTCCCGCAGAGCCGGGCTGACCGGGGCGTCGGACTCCCAGCGGACGCAGTAGTTGATGCTTCCCCGGTTGGCCATGACCTGGTCCCAGCCGTAGTTGCGGAAGCCGTAGAGGTCCGGGTAGGTCGTCGAGACGTGGTTCCACACCTCGTTCAGCGGCTGCACCAGGTTCGCGGGCGGGTTCCACTGGTCGGCGGCCTTCGCCGGGGCGGCCCGGGTGAGGGGCGAGGCCGCCAGCGCCACGAGCGCGACGAGGACGGTGACCAGACGCGCCGGGCGCCGGTGCGGACGGCCGGGCGGACGGCTTGGCGGTCGGCTGTGCGGATGTCTGCGCACGGTGAACTCCCTCGGTGGGGGACGGGATTTCACCCTCAGGTCGCCACCGGCGCCCCCGCGGTTGCCCGCCGTGCCCGTCGCGTCCGGCTCAGCCCCACACCACCAGCACCGCCGCCCACACCAGCGCGAGCACGACGGCCAGCGGCCAGAGCGGGCGGCCCCGTTCGGGGGTGGTGCTCTCTCCGGTGGGCCGCAGCGCCGGGTCGTTGCGCATGGCCGAAAGCTCGGCCGCCAGCGCGTCGTACGGATGCACCAGGCCGCGCCTGCGCTCGAACCACGCCCAGCGCGGCGCGGCGACCGACCAGTCGTCGCCCCGCCAGCGCAGCTTCAGCTCGAAGGACCGGCGGCGTACGGAGCGGATGTCGTCCCAGGGGACGTGCCGGGGGCCGCGCAGCCCCGTGACCCACAGGCCCGAGCGGTCCGCGGTGATGCGCCAGGCGAGTTTCACGGGGACGCGGGCGGCTCCGTAGAGGCCGAGCGCGGCGGCCAGGCCCAGTTTCCAGGGCGGCAGTTCGGCCTCGGTGAACCCGGCCCAGGTGAGCCAGACACCCCACTGCACCAGCAGCGCGGCGGCCACCCAGTCCAGCCAGCCCGCACGCCAGCGGCGCACCGGGGCGGGCGCGCGGTCCACGACCGACTCCCTGGCCTGCCGCTCCAGTTGGCGGTTCTGCTCCTCGCGGGCCTTCTCCCTGGCGATGCGCCGCACGCCCGCGCTCGGCGACAACGGGCGGACCGGGCCCGCCGACCACTCCGTCAGCGGCGGCTGGTCCGGGTCCTCGTCGGCGCTGAGGACCACGACCTCGGCGCCGTCGAAGGGCGCCCCGAAGAGGACGGCCTCGCGGACCGGCCCGGGGACGTCGTCGTCGACGGCGTCGAGGAGCCGCTCCAGCTCTTCGGCCCCGGCTTCGGTATCGGCACCGGCGGTGTCCGCCTCGTCCTCACCCTCGTGCTCGTGCTCGTCCTCGTCCTCGTCGGACTCACCGTCGTACGACGTCAGTTCCACCGTGAACAGGGGGCGCAGCGCCGCGAGGTCGTCCGCCGCGTACACCTCCGTGGTGCCCTGCGCGTCGTCGCGTACGAGGACCCGCAGGACGGGGGCCGGGGCGCGGCGCAGGGCGACGGCCCGGTGGCGGCCGAGCCACGCCGAGACCAGGGCGGTCAGGCCGAGCCCCGTCAGATAGAAGGCCATGACCCAGGAGCCGCGCTGGTCGTCGACCGTGCCCCACAGATGCGCGGTGACGCCGGTGAGCACGCCGAGCACGAGCACCACGAGGCCGAGCGGGAGCAGGAAACGGCCGCGCCGCACCGGGGCGTGGGCGTCGGGGACCTGTGCCGTGCCGTCCCCGGCGGCCTCCAGGGCCTGTTCCAGCTGGGCGCCTCGGGCCCGCAGGCGTACGGCGACGGCGGCCCAGGAGGCCACCACGACGAACGCCCCTGCGGCGGTCACCGCCCAGGGCAGGGACGACGCCTGCACCGCGAGCCCCAGGAGCAGTGCGGGCGCTCCGGCCCAGACCAGTTCGGGGCGTGCGAGCACCCACAGGACGTACACCGCGAAGCCCGCCGCGACGAACGGCCACAGCCCGCCGAGCATCGCGGCCCAGGCGCCCGCGCAGAGCGCGAGGGTGGTCACGGCGCCGGCGATCGACCGGCGCACCCGCAGGAACGTCCAGCGCGACGGGAGCGCGGCCGACCAGTTCGCCGCCCGGCCGGCCGTCCAGTCCCGGCAGTCGTCGGGTATCGCGGCCGCGGGCAGTCGCAGCGGCTCGTCGTACGACACATGCACTCCTGGATCGCGTGGAAACGCCGGTGCCGACACCGGCGCGGGCACCGGTGGTGACAGTAGCGAGCGAAACGGCCCGCCCAGGCCGGCGGACGTCCCGGCGCCCGATGCGGGTGCCGCCCTCTCGTACGGGCGGGCGTGGCCATCCGCCTCAAGCGTCCACGCGCGGAGTGCGGCGGGAGGGGGTGCGGATCAGGCCACTGACAGGAGGATCGCCAGCAGAACGGCTCCGGCCGCCGCGGGGGCCACGACCTCGTAGGCCCAGCGCACCGACACCTCGCCCTGGGCTTGCGGGTCCTTGCCGCGGGCCTCGACCAGTTCGCGCAGTTCGTCGATGATCTGGTCGCCCTGGGCGCGTACGGGGCCGGTGGCGGCCGGGGTGGGGTGCGGGGCCTGGCGGGCCGGGCGGGTCTGGCCGCGGGCCTCCTTGCGTGCCGCCCGGTTGCGGGCCCGCAGGGAGACCGGGACGGCCCAGACCTGGTACTTGGTGCCTGTCTTGTCGAGTACCTCGTTCGAGTAGCCGGACCGGAACGCCTCGACCGTTCCCCAGGGCAGCGTGATCACCCGGAAGGGGTTACGGATGCGCAGGCGCTGCTCGTTCGCGTAGACCGCGGGGCGCAGGGTGAAGGCGGCGACCAGGGGGACCAGCAGGAGCAGTGCGGCCAGCGCGACCCAGGGGGTGCGGCCCTCGCCCGTGACCAGTGCGTCGATGCCGAGCCAGGCCGCGATGGCGAGCAGCAGGGCGCCGCCCGCGACACCGGAGGGGGACCGGTAGACCCTGTCCTTGAACTGGGGCTCCGGGGAATCCGGGGTGTCCGGTGCGGGTGGCTGGTGGTCCGGGGTCGTCATACAACCGATTCTGCCTGACCGCCCCGACGGGGTCGCTCCGCGGGTGGGGACGCCGACGCGGGTCGCTCCGCGGGTGGGGACGCCGACACCCGCGGCACCCGCCACGGCCTGCGCCCCGTCCGGGCCCGTGGCCGGGCCGTCGCCGTCTGCGGGGCCGTGGGGGCGGGCCGCGCAGTTCCCCGCGCCCCTGGCAGGGCGCCCCTACGGGCAGGCCCTTGCCCGGGCGTCGTCGGCTGCGGGAGCGCGCGGACTGGCCGCGCCGTTCCCCGCGCCCCTTACGGGCCCCGGCCCAGCAGCATCGTCGCCTGCGGCCGCGTGGGGGTTGCTCGCGCAGTTCCCCGCGCCCCCGAGCGGGCGCCCCCGGCCGGGAACATCGTCGGCTGCAGGAGCGCGGCGGCTGGCCGCGCAGTTCCCCGCGCCCCTTTGGGGCGGGGGCCGGGGCGTTGTCGGCTGCGGGGCCGTGGGGGTTGCCCGCGCAGTTCCCCGCGCC
>NZ_JBHWZP010000035.1:0-47141 GCF_042728395.1 Streptomyces sp. NPDC060205 | reverse complement strand
AGCGCCGATGGTACTGCAGGGGGGACCCTGTGGGAGAGTAGGACGCCGCCGAACTATTATTAAGAGAGCTGGTCCCTGAACTTAGGTTCAGGGACCAGCTCTTTTTTGTTGTGCGTCACTTGGAGTTCACGTTGCGCGACCAACATCACGTGCATGAGTACTGCTGCAATGCTCAGGGCCGCGGGTGTCGGAGCCGGTGACGAGGTCATCGTGCCGGCGTTCGGGAACGCCGAGGTGGCCGAGGCCGTCATGCTGGCCGGCGCGCTGCCGGTGTTCGTCGACATCGATCCGAGTACCTACTGCCTCGACGCCGCCGAGGTCGAGGCGGCCGTGGGGCCGCGGACGGCCGCCCTGGTCGCCGTGCACCGCTTCGGACGGCTCGCCGACATGCCGCGCCTGTGGGACATCGGCCGACGGCGAGGGCTGCTGGTGCTCGAACAGGGCGAGTCCGAAGCGCCGTACGCCGAGGTCGAGGAGCGCAGGGCGCGCGCGACCTACCTCGATGGGCGGCTGCGGGGTGTACGGACTCCGGAGCGCGGCGCGGGACACACCTACCAGCAGTACGTCGTGCGGGTGTTGGGCAACGGACGGCCGGACCGGGACGCTTTCGCGCGGGCCGTGCGGGCCAAGGGCGTCGAGTGCAGGGTGCCGGTGAAGACGCCGGTGCACCGGATGCCCGCGTTCCGGCGGGACGTCTGTCTGCCGGAGACCGAGCGGGCCGCCGACGAGACGCTGGCCCTGCCTGTCGACGCGTCGCTGACCAAGCGGGAGATGCAGCGGATCGTGTCCGCGTGCAATGCCCTCGGCGGACTGCTGCAGCCCGCCTTCTAGGGGCGCCAAGGCAGTGCCGGACGCGGTACGGACGCGGTACGGACGCGGTATCGAACGCAGTTGGGAGCACACCGGCGTTCGGGGTATGCTTTATTCCGTTGCCACGAGGGAAACCTCGAAAGCAACAGGCCCCTATAGCTCAGTCGGTAGAGCGTCTCCATGGTAAGGAGAAGGTCAACGGTTCGATTCCGTTTGGGGGCTCAGACAGAAAAGGCCTCCGCCCTTGTGGGCGGGGGCCTTTCGCGTTTCCCGGGGCCGGTGCGACCCCGGGAACGGACCGTCAGTCCTTCTGCAGACCCGGGACGCGCATCGCCAGAATGGCCATGTCGTCGGACGGGGCGTCACTCGCGAAACGCTCGACCGCGCGCATGATGCGGGCGGCCACCGCACCGGCCGTCAGACCCGTGCAGGTAGTGAGGACATCGGCGAGGCCGTCGTCGCCCAGCATGCGGGTGCCCTCGCGGCGCTCGGTGACACCGTCCGTCACACACAGCAGGACGTCCCCCGGATCGAGCGTCACCTCCTGCTCGTACAGCTCCAGGTCGTCCATCACGCCGAGGAGCGGCTGGGGTTCGGCGGCCGGTTCCACCGTGCCGTCCGGGCGCAGACGCAGGGGGAGCGGGTGGCCGGCGCAGACCACCTTCAGGAGCGCCGAGCCGTCCTCCTGGGGCCACAACTCCCCGTACAGGAGCGTGAGGAAGCGGCTGCGGGCGCCCTCGTCGAGGATCGCGGAGTTCAGCCGGTCCAGGACCGCCGGGCCGCCGTAGCCCTCGCGGGCCAGCAGGCGCAGTGCGTGCCGGGCGAGGCCGGTGACCGCGGCGGCCTCCGGTCCCGTACCGCAGACGTCTCCGATGGCGAAGCCGTAGGCGCCGTCGCGGATGGGGAAGAGGTCGTAGAAGTCGCCGCCGACCTCGTTGCCCTCGCCCGCCGCGCGGTAGATGACCTCGACCTCGACGCCCTCGATGTGAGGGAGCTCCGGGGGCAGCAGGCTGCGCTGGAGGGACTGGCTGATGGCCGTGCGCTCCGAGTACAGGCGCGCGTTGTCCAAGGCGAGGGCGGCTCGGCGGCTCAGGTCCTCGGCCAGTTCCAGGATCTCCTGGCGGAAGTGTTCGTCCGTCGGCTTGCCGAGCGTCAGCATGCCGATCACGCGGTTGCGGGCCACCAGGGGCAGGACGACCGTCTCGCCGCCCACGGCGCCGGCCGTCGCCAGTGTCGTACCGATGCCGGAGCTGACCGAGGACGGTCCGCCGCCCAGGCCGAGGCTGCGCATGGAGGTGCGCAGAGCGGCCGTGTGGGCCGCCTCCGAGGGAGCCGCCCACACGCGGGCGCCCGGTGTGGGGACCGGGTCCGGGGGGTCGATCTTCGACAGGAGGGCCTTGAGGCCGTCGATGCGCTCCTCGTCCTCGTGCAGGACGTACGAAAGGTAGGGGTCGGAGGCCTGGTCGGCAATCGTGTAGACGGCACACCAGGTGGCCAGGGTCGGGACCGTCATCTGGGCCATCAGGGCCAGTGTCTGGTCGCGGTCCAGGGTGCCCGCGAGGAGGTCCGAGGCCTCGACGAGGAAGGACAGCGAGCCGCGGCGCAACCGTTCCAGCTCGCCGAGGCGGGCCGACTCCACGGCGAGCGCGATGCGGTCGGCGGCGAACTGGAGGCGCAGGGCCTCCTCGTTCGAGTAGCGGGCCGGTGATTCGGCGGCCACCCCGAGCGAGCCGGTGAGTCTGCCCTCGACCTTCAGGGGGACCGTGACGACCGAACGCATACCGGTGCCGCTGAGGAGCGGTACGGCCCCTGGGACGGCCGTGAGGTCCTCGTGGACGGCCGGCATGCGGGCCGAGCCGTAACGGCCGGTACCCGCCTCCACAGGGACGCGGGCGAAGCGCTGGCGGGCGGAGGGGAGCCCGGTGGAGGCGCGTACTTCCAGTTCCGTCTCGTCGTCGGTCGCGAGGAGGAGGAAGGCGGAGTCGCCGTCGAGCATGTCGCGGGCGCGTTCCACCGTGCGCTGGAGGAGGCCGTCCAGGTCGTCGGGGGCCGGTGAGCCGATGAAGACCTCGAAGGGGTCCGAGGCGTGGCCCTCGGAGCTGGTGGTCGTGTCCGTGGCCGAGACGCGCAACGGGGTCTGCAGGACCGCTCGTTCGTGGTCGCGGACCAGCAGGCAGACCGTGGAGGGCTCGCCGCCGGTGTCGCGGACGCGCAGGTGCGAGGCGTATACGGGAGTGACGCGGCCGTTGGCGCCGCGCAGGCCGTAACTGCCCTCCCAGCGGGAGAGTTTGAGGGCCTCGACGATGCCGGTGCTGGTGCCGGGGGTGTGCGGCCAGGCCGCGAGATCGGTCAGCGGCTTGCCGACGACCTGCTCCGCCGCGTAGCCGAAGAGCTCTTCCGCGTCCTCGTTCCAGGCGTTGATCGCGCCGGCCCGGTCGATCTGGACGACCGCCACGCGGACGCGGCCGTCGGCGAGGGGGAGCAGGTGGGAGGGCAGGGACGGGCCCGCGGTGCGGGTGCCCACCGCGCGCTCGGGGAGGTCCAGCTGGAACCAGACCTGTTTGCGGGTGGGCGTGTACTCGACGCCCCAGCGGCCCGCCAGGGCGGCACAGAGCTGGAGGCCGCGTCCGCCCTCGCGGTCGGGGTTGCCCATGTTGATGGCGCTGCCCTGGAGTGGAATCTCCCGTTCCGGGTAGTGGTCCGCCACCTCGATCCGTACGCCGTCGTCGCTGCGCAGGCACAGGACGTCCGCGGACGTGCCGGCGTGCACCACGGCGTTGGTGACCAGCTCGCTCGTGAGGACCACGGCGTCGTCGACGATGTCGGCGAAGCCCCAGCCCTGGAGGGTGTCACGGACGAAGGAACGAGCGGTCGCGACGGACCGCCCGACGGGGTCGAAGCTGGCGGCCGCGCGCGCGGTGATCACAGAACTCCTTGTCCGGTCGTCGGCGGGCAGGGCTCCGTGGCCGACCTGCCCCTGCCGGGGCAGGAGCTGGTTCTCGGTCGGCCGGGGATCCTGGGGTGGTCCCCCAGGATGCAGTCCGGTGGTCATGGTGCGGTGCCCTCCGATGCCTGCCTGCCCGCTCGTGCTCGTGCCACCGCCCAGGCCGGAAGGACCGGCGTGGCTGGACAGCCGCATGCAAGGTTACTTACCTTCGCGGTCCATGCGGATGCCGGTCGCCAGTGTTTACGTCCGGAGGGTGTGCGGACCGTGTGCGAAGCTGCCGAACTGTTATGGCCTGGTTCTGCCATGGTGAAACACTGGGCAGGCTTCAAGGGAAGGTCCGGGCAGGTTGAGAGCCTTCCGGCACGCGGAGCGAGAAGTACCCGAGTACGCCGAGCAGTAAATGGTCGACCCTTGCGGGAGGGACACAGTGGAGTCTGGCGCAGCGACGCGGGGCACTAAAACGCGCGCGAAAGGCGGACAGTCCCTGAGTAATCAGCGTAAACCGCGCAATGGCACCACCGAGGTGGACACGGCGGCCCTCAACAGGCTGCTGGCGGCCCTGGTGTCGATGCGGGACGGCAACTTCCGCAAGAGGCTCACGGTCTCCGGCGACGGCGTGATGTCCGAGATCGCGGCTGTCTTCAACGAGGTGGGCGACCGGAATCTGCAGCTGACGGGTGAGCTGTCGCGGGTGCGGCGGATGGTCGGTCGTGAGGGAAAGCTCACGGAACGGCTGGAGACGGGCGCCTGCGAGGGTTCCTGGGCCGCGGCGATCGACGCCTCCAACGCGCTCGTCGACGATCTCGTACGGCCCGTCTCCGAGGTCGGCCGGGTGCTGTCCGCGGTCGCGGAGGGCGATCTGTCGCCGCGCATGGAGCTGCGGGCGCAGGCCGCGGACGGCAACGGGCATCCGCTGCGCGGCGAGTTCCTGAAGGTCGGGCGCACGGTCAACAACCTGGTCGACCAGCTGTCCACGTTCACCGACGAGGTCACACGGGTGGCCAGTGAGGTCGGTACCGAGGGCAAGCTGGGCGGGCAGGCCCGGGTGCGGGGTATGTCCGGTTCGTGGAAGGACCTCACGGACTCGGTCAACACGATGGCGTACCGGCTGACGGCCCAGGTGCGGGACATCGCGCTGGTGACGACGGCGGTCGCCAAGGGTGACCTGTCCCGGAAGGTCACGGTTCACGTGGCCGGCGAGATGCTCGAACTGAAGAACACCGTCAACACGATGGTGGATCAGCTGTCCTCGTTCTCCTCCGAGGTGACGCGGGTAGCGCGCGAGGTGGGCACCGAGGGCGAGCTGGGCGGGCAGGCGCAGGTGCCCGGGGTGGCCGGGGTGTGGAAGGACCTCACCGATTCGGTGAACCTCATGGCCGGCAACCTGACCGCGCAGGTGCGCGGGATCGCGCAGGTCACGACGGCGGTCGCCAACGGTGATCTGTCGCAGAAGGTGACGGTGTCCGCGCGCGGCGAGGTCGCGCAGCTCGCCGAGACGATCAACCAGATGACCGAGACGCTGCGGACGTTCGCGGACGAGGTCACACGTGTCGCCAACGAGGTCGGTGGCGAGGGGCGGCTCGGCGGGCAGGCCAACGTGCCGGGCGCGGCGGGCACGTGGAAGGACCTCACCGATTCGGTGAACACGGTCTTCAGGAACCTCACCACCCAGGTGCGGGACATCGCCGCAGTAACTACTGCGGTCGCCAACGGTGATCTGTCGCAGAAGGTCAGTGTCGAGGTCGCCGGCGAGATGCTGGAGCTGAAGAACACCGTCAACACGATGGTCGACCAGCTCTCCAGCTTCGGCGCGGAGGTCACCCGGGTGGCGCGGGAGATCGGTGTCGAGGGCGAGCTGGGCGGTCAGGCCCAGGTGCCCGGCGCGGCCGGTACGTGGAAGGACCTCACCGACTCCGTCAACACGGCGTTCCGCAACCTCACCGGACAGGTGAGGAACATCGCCCAGGTGACGACGGCGGTGGCCAACGGTGATCTGTCGCAGAAGGTCACCGTGGACGTCTCCGGCGAGATGCTCGCGCTGAAGAACACCGTGAACACGATGGTCGACCAGCTGTCGTCCTTCGCCGACCAGGTGACGCGGATGGCGCGTGACGTGGGCACGGAGGGCCGCCTGGGCGGCCAGGCGCGCGTGGACGGCGTGTCCGGTACGTGGAAGGACCTCACCGACTCCGTCAACTTCATGGCGGGCAACCTCACGTCCCAGGTGCGGCAGATCGCCCAGGTGACGACGGCGGTGGCGCGCGGTGACCTCTCGCAGAAGATCGAGGTCGACGCGCGCGGCGAGATCCTCGAACTGAAGAACACGATCAACACGATGGTCGACCAGCTCAGCGCCTTCGCCGAGCAGGTGACCCGGGTGGCCCGTGAGGTGGGCACCGACGGCCGTCTCGGCGGCCAGGCGCAGGTGCCGGGCGTCGCGGGCGTGTGGCGCGACCTCACCGACTCGGTGAACGGCATGGCCGGCAACCTCACCGCGCAGGTGCGCAACATCGCGCAGGTCGCGACCGCGGTGGCCCGCGGTGACCTCTCGCAGAAGATCGACGTGGACGCGCGCGGCGAGATCCTGGAGCTGAAGAACACCCTCAACACGATGGTGGACCAGCTCTCGAACTTCGCCGAGCAGGTGACGCGGGTGGCCCGTGAGGTGGGTACGGAGGGCATCCTCGGCGGGCAGGCCGAGGTGCAGGGTGTCTCCGGCACCTGGAAGGACCTCACGCAGTCCGTGAACTTCATGGCGAACAACCTGACGATCCAGGTGCGCAACATCGCCGAGGTCACGACCGCCGTCGCCAAGGGCGATCTGTCGAAGAAGATCACCGTCGACGCGAAGGGCGAGATCCTCGAACTCGTCACCACCGTCAACACGATGGTCGACCAGCTGTCCTCGTTCGCCGAGCAGGTGACGCGGGTGGCGCGTGAGGTGGGTACCGAGGGCATCCTGGGCGGGCAGGCGCACGCGTCGGGTGTCACGGGCATCTGGAAGGACCTCACCGACAACGTCAACCTGATGGCCAACAACCTGACCGTGCAGGTGCGGAACATCTCCCAGGTTGCGGCGGCCGTCGCCAACGGCGACCTGACGCGGACGGTGACGATCGAGGCGCGCGGCGAGGTCGCGCAGCTCGCCGACACCTTCAACACCATGGTGAAGACGCTGAGTTCGTTCGCCGACCAGGTCACCAAGGTGGCCCGCGAGGTGGGCACGGACGGCATCCTGGGCGGCCAGGCGCGCGTACCGGGCGTGTCGGGCACGTGGAAGGACCTCACGGAGTCCGTGAACGGCATGGCGTCCAACCTGACCGGGCAGGTGCGCAACATCGCGATGGTCACCACGGCCATCGCCAAGGGCGACCTGACCAAGAAGATCGACATCGACGCGCGCGGCGAGATCCTGGAGCTGAAGACCACCATCAACACGATGGTCGACCAGCTGTCGTCGTTCGCCGAGGAGGTCACCCGGGTGGCCCGCGAGGTGGGCACCGAGGGGCAGTTGGGCGGCCAGGCGCGGGTGCGGGACGTCGACGGCACCTGGCGCGACCTCACCGAGTCGGTGAACGAGATGGCCGGGAACCTGACCCGGCAGGTGCGTGCCATCGCGCGCGTGGCGACCGCGGTGACCCGCGGCGACCTCAACCTGAAGATCGACGTGGACGCCTCCGGCGAGATCCAGGAACTTCAGGACTACATCAACAAGATGATCGCGAACCTCCGCGACACCACCATCGCCAACAAGGAGCAGGACTGGCTGAAGGGCAACCTCGCCCGGATCTCCGGTCTGATGCAGGGCCGCCGCGACCTCGCCGACGTGGCCTCGCTCATCATGGGCGAGCTGACGCCGGTGGTCTCGGCGCAGCACGGCGCGTTCTTCATGGCGATGCCGCTGGACGACGGCAAGCACGTGGGCGCCGCGAACGACGACTCGTACGAACTTCGCATGCTGGGGTCGTACGGCTACTCGATGGGCTCCATGCCGACGTCGTTCCGGCCCGGGGAGACGCTGATCGGGACGGCCGCCAAGGAGAAGCGCACGATTCTCGTGGAGAACGTGCCGCCGGGGTACCTGAAGATCGCCTCCGGCCTCGGGGAGGCACCCCCGGCGCATGTCATCGTGCTGCCGGTGCTCTTCGAGGGGACCGTACTCGGGGTGATCGAGCTGGCGTCGTTCCACTCGTTCACGCACATCCAGAAGGACTTCCTCAGCCAGATCGCCGAGATGATCGCGACGAGCGTCAACACCATCGCGGTCAACACCAAGACCGAGGTCCTGCTCAAGCAGTCGCAGGAACTGACCGAGCAGCTCAGGGAGCGGTCGGCGGAGCTGGAGAACCGGCAGAAGGCCCTCCAGGCGTCCAACGCCGAGCTGGAGGAGAAGGCCGAACTGCTGGCCCAGCAGAACCGCGACATCGAGGTCAAGAACACCGAGATCGAGGAGGCGCGGCAGGTCCTGGAGGAGCGCGCCGAGCAACTCGCGGTCTCCATGCGCTACAAGAGCGAGTTCCTGGCCAACATGTCCCACGAGCTGCGTACGCCGCTCAACTCGCTGCTGATCCTCGCCAAGCTGCTCGCCGACAACGCGGACTCCAACCTCACGCCCAAGCAGGTCGAGTTCGCCGAGACGATCCACGGGGCGGGTTCCGACCTGCTCCAGCTGATCAACGACATCCTCGACCTGTCGAAGGTCGAGGCGGGCAAGATGGACGTGTCGCCGACGCGTATCGCGCTGGTCCAGCTCGTCGACTACGTAGAGGCCACTTTCCGTCCGCTGACGGCGGAGAAGGGGCTCGATTTCTCCGTACGGGTGTCGCCGGAACTGCCCGCCACGCTGCACACGGACGAGCAGCGGCTCCTCCAGGTGCTGCGCAACCTCCTTTCGAACGCGGTGAAGTTCACCGACTCCGGAGCCGTCGAACTCGTCATCCGGCCCGCGGGCGCGGAGGTGCCGGTCGCCATCCGGGAGCAGCTGCTGGAGGCGGGCTCGCTGCGGGACGCGGACGCCGACCTGATCGCGTTCTCCGTGACCGACACGGGCATCGGGATCGCGGCCAGCAAGATGCGGGTGATCTTCGAGGCGTTCAAGCAGGCGGACGGCACGACGAGCCGCAAGTACGGCGGTACGGGCCTGGGTCTGTCCATCTCGCGGGAGATCGCGCGGCTGCTGGGCGGCGAGATCCACGCGCAGAGCGAGCCGGGGCGCGGCTCGACGTTCACGCTGTACCTGCCGCTGCACCCGAGCGAACTCCCGCCGCAGGGCTACCCGCAGCTGTCCCCGCCCATGGAGAACGGCGCGCTGCCGGCCGGAGCGGACGACGAGGCCGAGGCCCGTGTGGAGACACCGGCGGAGGTCAGGTCGTACCAGGAGACCCAGAACGGGCCCGCCGCGCTCTTCAGGCGGCGTCGCAGGGCGGTGTCCGCGGCCGAGAACCGGCCCGCGCTGCCGGGGGCCCAGGCGCAGGTCCCGGAGGCCTGGGGCTCGAACGGCGAGGAGGTGGCCACGCGCGCGCGTGCCGTCTTCCGCTTCGAGGGCGAGAAGGTGCTGATCGTCGACGACGACATCCGCAACGTGTTCGCGCTCACCAGCGTCCTGGAGCAGCACGGCCTTTCGGTGCTGTACGCCGAGAACGGCCGCGAGGGCATCGAGGTCCTGGAGCAGCACGACGACGTCACGGTCGTCCTGATGGACATCATGATGCCGGAGATGGACGGATACGCGACCACGACGGCGATCCGCAGGATGCCCCAGTTCGCCGGGCTGCCGATCATCGCGCTCACCGCGAAGGCGATGAAGGGCGACCGGGAGAAGGCCATCGAGTCGGGTGCCTCCGACTACGTGACGAAGCCGGTCGATCCCGATCATCTGCTCTCGGTGATGGAGCAGTGGATGCGGGGGCAGTGATCGAGGGGCGGGTTTCGTCGGGCGGCCGAGGATGATTGAGTGGCAGGGAAATGATCGCGTCCACGGGCCGGTCGGACGGCGGCGCGCCATGGCGAGTTGCTGACTGACTGTGCCCGGAGCCGTGTAGAAACCCGGGATTCGGGGAACCTTCTGGTCTCCCGCTGCGTTTCTGCTACGTGCACAGTGACATCGCGGTGACAGGGTGTGGCGACAGGCGGGGTGCGGCTACCATGACCGGCACAAGGACGGGCGGCGCTCAGAAGCCGTCCCCTGGGGCGGCGCCCGGTGCACTGCCGGGACGAGGAGGGCGGGCCATGGTGCAGAAGGCCAAGATCCTCCTGGTCGATGACCGGCCGGAGAATCTGCTGGCGCTGGAGGCCATCCTCTCTGCGCTCGATCAGACACTGGTACGGGCATCTTCCGGGGAGGAAGCGCTCAAAGCGCTGCTCACGGACGACTTCGCGGTCATTCTGCTGGATGTCCAGATGCCGGGCATGGACGGTTTCGAGACCGCCGCGCACATCAAGAGGCGGGAACGGACCCGGGACATCCCGATCATCTTCCTCACCGCGATCAACCACGGGCCGCACCACACGTTCCGCGGGTACGCGGCGGGTGCGGTGGACTACATCTCCAAGCCGTTCGATCCGTGGGTGCTGCGCGCGAAGGTCTCGGTCTTCGTCGAGCTCTACATGAAGAACTGCCAACTGCGGGAGCAGGCGGCGCTGCTGCGTCTGCAGCTGGAGGGCGGCGGCAAGTCGGTGCTCGGCGACACCAAGGAGCCGGCCGGACTGCTCGCCGAACTCTCCGCGCGGCTCGCGGCCGTCGAGGAGCAGGCCGAGGCTCTCTCCAAACAGCTGGACGACGATTCGGCGGACGCGGCGGCGGTGGCCACCGCGGCCCATCTCGAACGGAAACTGACGGGGCTGCGCCGCGCGCTGGACGCGCTGGAGCCGGGCACGGGGAGCGGGGCGGCTTCGCTGCCGTCCCAGAACTGAGCCTTCCCAGAACTGAGCCCTCGCGGAGCTGAGTCCTTACGGAGCTGAACTCCGGCGGGCTCGGCCCCTGGCCGCGAGGCGTCCGCGGGTTCGGCGGTGGCGGCTCAGGCGCCTTGTGCGGCTTGCGGGTTGCCGCGGGCACGGTGGGTCCACCCTGATCGGCCCCTCGCGCCGCTCGGCTGTCGGTGGGCCGAACGGCGTTCTGCACGGCCGGGGTTGCGGCCGAGGCGGCGTCAGCCCGGCGCCGGGGAACGGGCGACACGAACGGGTGAAGCAGTAGGCACACGTGTCCGCAGTGGTCTCCACCGGTAACCTCACACCCATGGCCTCACGTCAGCCCGCAGCCAAGAAGTCGCCCGCGAAGAAGGCGGTCGCTCCGACCAAGGCTGTGGCGAAGCGGGCTCCCGCCGCGAAAAAAGCCGTCGCGAAAAGGCCGCCCGCGAAGAAGGCCGCAGTCCGCAAAGCCCCGCCCCCGAAGCCGGCGCCCAGTCCCACAGGGGGCTTGTACAGGCTGGTACGCGCCCTGTGGCTCGGCGTCGCGCACGCCGTCGGCGCCGTGTTCCGCGGCATAGGGCGTGGCGCCAAGGGGCTCGACCCCGCGCACCGCAAGGACGGTCTCGCGCTCCTGCTGCTCGGTCTCACCCTGATCACCGCGGCGGGGACCTGGTCCAACCTCCGCGGCCCGGTGGGCGACCTCGTCGAGATGCTGGTGACCGGTGCCTTCGGCCGTCTCGACCTGCTCGTGCCGATACTGCTGGCGGTCGTCGCCGCCCGGCTCATCCGGCACCCCGAGAAGCCCGAGGCCAACGGACGCATCGTCATCGGTCTGTCCGCGCTCGCCGTCGGTGTGCTCGGTCAGGTCCACATCGCCTGCGGGGCGCCCGCGCGCAGCGACGGCATGCAGGCGATAAGGGACGCGGGCGGGCTCATCGGCTGGGGCGCGTCGACTCCGCTGACGTACACCATGGGGGACGTGCTGGCGGTGCCGCTCCTGGTGCTGCTCACGGTCTTCGGGCTGCTGGTGGTCACCGCGACCCCGGTCAACGCGATTCCGCAGCGGCTGCGGCTGCTGGGGGTCCGGCTTGGCGTCCTGCAGCCGCGGGCGAGCGACGACGTGTTCGCCGAGGACGACGACGAGCGCTACGACGAGCAGTGGCGTGAGGTGCTGCCTGAGAGCCCCCGGAGGCGCCGTACGGCGCCCGAGGCGTACGACCCGGACGAGGCCGAGCAGGAGGCGCTCTCGGAGCGCCGGAGCCGCCGCAGGCGGCCCGCCGTGCAGCAGCCCGCGCTGGACCGGCCCTTGGACGCCGTCGACGTGGCCGCTGCCGCCGCCGCTGCCCTCGACGGCGCGGTGATGCACGGGATGCCGCCCTCGCCCCTGGTGGCCGACCTCACGCAGGGCGTCGGCACCGACCGGGGCGAGTACGAGGACTCGGGCACCGGCGAGGAGGCCGGCCGGCGCGAGGAGCCCACTCCGGTGCCCGCCGCGCGCGCGAAGGGCGCCAGGCCCAAGCAGGAGATGCTGAAGGCCGAGGTCGCCGACCTCACCAAACCCGCTCCCGACACCTCCCGGGACCTCCCGGCGCGGGCCGAGCAGCTCCAGCTCCGCGGCGACATCACGTACTCCCTGCCGTCGCTCGACCTGCTGGAGCGCGGCGGCCCCGGCAAGACGCGCAGCGCCGCCAACGACGCGGTCGTCGCCTCCCTCCAGAACGTCTTCCGGGAGTTCAAGGTCGACGCCTCGGTCACCGGCTTCACGCGCGGCCCGACGGTCACCCGGTACGAGGTCGAACTGGGCCCGGCCGTGAAGGTCGAGCGGATCACGGCGCTCGCCAAGAACATCGCGTACGCCGTCGCCAGCCCCGACGTGCGGATCATCAGCCCGATCCCCGGCAAGTCCGCGGTCGGCATCGAGATCCCGAACTCCGACCGCGAGATGGTCAACCTGGGTGACGTCCTGCGGCTCGCGGACGCGGCCGAGGACGACCATCCGATGCTCGTCGCGCTCGGCAAGAACGTCGAGGGCGGCTACGAGATGGCCAACCTCGCGAAGATGCCGCACGTCCTGGTGGCCGGAGCGACCGGCTCCGGAAAGTCGTCGTGCATCAACTGCCTGATCACCTCGATCATGGTGCGGGCGACGCCCGAGGACGTGCGCATGGTCCTGGTCGACCCCAAGCGCGTCGAGCTGACGGCGTATGAGGGCATTCCGCACCTGATCACGCCGATCATCACCAACCCGAAGCGGGCCGCCGAGGCGCTGCAGTGGGTCGTACGGGAGATGGATCTGCGGTACGACGACCTGGCGGCCTTCGGGTACCGGCACATCGACGACTTCAACGCCGCCATAAGGAAGGGCAAGGTCAAGCTGCCCGAGGGCAGCGAGCGGGAGCTGTCCCCGTACCCGTACCTGCTGGTGATCGTCGACGAGCTCGCGGATCTCATGATGGTCGCGCCGCGCGATGTCGAGGACTCGATCGTGCGCATCACGCAGCTCGCGCGCGCGGCCGGCATCCACCTCGTGCTCGCCACCCAGCGGCCGTCCGTCGACGTCGTCACGGGTCTGATCAAGGCGAACGTGCCGTCCCGGCTCGCGTTCGCCACCTCCTCGCTCGCGGACAGCCGCGTCATTCTCGACCAGCCCGGCGCCGAGAAGCTGATCGGCAAGGGCGACGGGCTCTTCCTGCCCATGGGGGCCAACAAGCCCACCCGTATGCAGGGTGCCTTCGTCACCGAGGACGAGGTCGCCGCCGTCGTGCAGCACTGCAAGGACCAGATGGCGCCCGTCTTCCGGGACGACGTCACCGTGGGCACCAAGCAGAAGAAGGAGATCGACGAGGACATCGGCGACGACCTCGACCTGCTGTGCCAGGCCGCCGAACTGGTCGTCTCCACGCAGTTCGGGTCGACCTCGATGCTCCAGCGCAAGCTGCGCGTCGGGTTCGCCAAGGCCGGGCGGCTGATGGACCTCATGGAGTCCCGCAACATCGTCGGGCCCAGCGAGGGATCCAAGGCTCGTGACGTTCTTGTGAAGGCTGACGAGCTGGACGGAGTGCTTGCGGTGATCCGGGGGCAGGCGGAGTCCTAGGGAGACAGGACGGCCGCTTTCCGGGCGAGAGCGGGCCGGCCTTCCGGGAGAGCGGGCCGTTTCCCTCCACGCGAGTGGACCGCTTCCCTCCGTGCGGTGGGTCGGACCGCCCGGGTGTCCCTGTCGGGGCAGCCGGGGTGATCCGAACGTGACTCACCCGTAAGGAAACGGTGAGCAACCGTTTCCCTTCGTCGCACGTCAAGTTGAGGGAGGGGACAGAGCCATGTCCCAGCATCAGGATGACCGGCCATTCTGATGGCGTACAAAGTCCTACCGCCCGGTTGCCCCACCCTTTCGCACCCCCCCTAGACTGAACCCCCAGCACAGGTGGCTTTACGCTCGAAAGGCGCCCCCGTGTCCATCGGCAACTCCTCTGACGACCACTCCTCTGACGACAACTCCCCTCAGGACGAGCGCCCCTCCGTAGAGGACGATCGGCCTTCGGTCGGCGACGCCCTGCGGCAGGCGCGCATCGCGGCGGGGCTGACCGTCGACGACGTCAGTAACGCCACCCGGGTCCGTATCGCCATCGTGCACGCGATCGAGCAGGACGACTTCGGCCCCTGTGGCGGCGACGTCTACGCGCGCGGGCACATCAAGACGCTCGCCCGCGCCGTCGGTCTCGACCCCGCCGCGCTGCTCGCGCGCTACGACGCGGACCACGGTGGGCGGCCCGCGCCGACCCCGGCCGCACCCATGTTCGAGGCGGAGCGGATCCGTCCCGAGCGCCGGGGCCCCAACTGGACCGCGGCCATGGTCGCCGCGATCGTCGCCGTGATCGGCTTCGTCGGATTCACGATGTTCAGCGGCGACGACGAGGACGGCAGGACGACGCAGGTCGCGGAGGGCTCGACGCCCACCGCGAGCAAGCCCGTCAAGACCAAGCCGACGCCGACCAAGCAGGAGACCCCGAAGACCGACCCGTCCGACGCCATCGCGGCCGCGCCGCAGGACAAGGTCACCGTCCAGGTCAGCGCCCCCGACGGCCGCAGCTGGATCTCGGCCAAGGACCACAACGGACGGCTCCTCTTCGACGGCCTCCTGGAGCAGGGCGACTCCAAGACCTTCCAGGACAAGGAGAAGGTCGACCTCGTCCTCGGCGACGCGGGCGCCATCCAGCTGTACGTGAACGGCAAAAAGATCGACGACGAGTTCCAGCCCGGCCAGGTGGAGCGCCTGACGTACACGAAGGGCGACCCCGAGGTCGGCTGAGCCGGCGTACCGAGAGGCGCTTGTTCGTACATCCGCCCGGCCTCTCGGGCAGGCGGGAACGGGGTTGGCCAGGATCGGCCAACCCCGTCGACGTGGGCTGTCGGTGGGACGAAGTAGTCTTGAGCCCATGCCTGAACGCCGTACCGTCGCACTCGTCACCCTTGGCTGCGCCCGTAACGAGGTGGACTCGGAGGAGCTCGCAGGCCGCTTGGAGGCGGACGGCTGGCACCTCGTGGAGGACGCCGAGAACGCGGACGTCGCCGTCGTCAACACCTGCGGCTTCGTCGAAGCCGCCAAGAAGGACTCCGTCGACGCCCTCCTGGAAGCCAACGACCTCAAGGGTCACGGCAGAACCCAGGCGGTCGTCGCCGTCGGCTGCATGGCCGAGCGGTACGGCAAGGAACTGGCCGAGGCCCTGCCCGAGGCCGACGGCGTACTGGGCTTCGACGACTACGCCGACATCTCCGACCGGCTCCAGACCATCCTGAACGGCGGCATCCACGCCGCCCACACCCCGCGCGACCGGCGCAAGCTGCTGCCGATCAGCCCCGCCGAGCGCCAGGACGCCGGAGCGGAGGTCGCCCTTCCGGGACACGGCCCCGCCGACCTCCCCGAGGGACTCGCCCCCGAGTCCGGCCCCCGTGCGCCCCTGCGCCGGCGGCTCGACGGCTCCCCGGTGGCCTCCGTGAAGCTCGCCTCCGGCTGCGACCGGCGCTGCTCCTTCTGCGCCATCCCGTCCTTCCGCGGCTCCTTCATCTCGCGCCGCCCCAGCGACGTCCTCGGTGAGACGCGCTGGCTCGCCGAGCAGGGCGTGAAGGAGGTCATGCTGGTCTCCGAGAACAACACGTCGTACGGCAAGGACCTCGGCGACATCCGCCTCCTGGAGACGCTGCTGCCCGAGCTGGCCGAGGTCGAGGGCATCGAGCGGGTGCGGGTCAGCTACCTCCAGCCCGCCGAGATGCGCCCCGGACTCATCGACGTACTGACCTCCACGCCGAACGTCGCCCCCTACTTCGACCTGTCCTTCCAGCACTCCGCCCCCGGAGTGCTGCGCGCGATGCGGCGCTTCGGGAACACCGAGCAGTTCCTGGGGCTCCTCGACACGATCCGCTCCAAGGCCCCGCAGGCCGGTGTGCGGTCGAACTTCATCGTGGGCTTCCCCGGCGAGACCGCGGAGGACCTGGCGGAGCTGGAGCGCTTCCTCACGGCCGCGCGCCTGGACGCCATCGGTGTCTTCGGGTACTCCGACGAGGACGGCACCGAGGCCGCCACGTACGAGAACAAGCTGGACGAGGACGTCGTCGCCGAGCGCCTCGCGCGCGTGTCCCGGCTCGCCGAGGAACTGGTCTCCCAGCGGGCGGAGGAGCGCGTCGGCGAGACCCTCCAGGTGCTGGTCGAGTCCCTCGGATCGGTCGCCGAGGGCGAGCCCGCCCACGGGCGCGCCGCGCACCAGGCCCCCGAGACCGACGGCCAGGTCGTGTTCACGAGCGGCGAAGGACTGACCGTCGGCCGTATGGTCGAGGCGAAGGTGGTCGGTACGGAAGGTGTCGACCTGGTGGCCGAGCCGCTCCCGGGCTCGCTCGTATGTACTGAGGAGGCGGCCAGATGACCGGAGTCCCGGCACCTGCGGCGGGCGGCTCCGGCGCGCCCGGTACACGCGGTGCCGCCGGTGCTCCGGGCGCCCCTGGCGCGGGGATCTCCGGTACGGGAACCTCCGGTTCGGGAATCACTGGTTCGGGAGTCAGCGGTTCGGGAGTCACCGGTTCGGGAGCCGTCGGCTCCGGTACGAGCGCTTCCGGTACGAGTACGTCCGGTACGGGCGTATCCGGTGCTCAGGGTCCGAAGCCGCCGCGCGGCGGCAAGCTGATCGACGCGGCCGTCAACCAGGCCAGCGTCTGGAACGTCGCCAATCTGCTCACCATGCTCCGGCTCGTACTCGTGCCGGGTTTCGTGGCGCTGATGCTCGCCGACGGCGGCTACGACCCCGTGTGGCGGGCGTGGGCCTGGGCGGCCTTCGCCGTCGCCATGATCACGGACGTCTTCGACGGCCACCTCGCGCGGACGTACAACCTCGTCACCGACTTCGGGAAGATCGCCGACCCGATCGCCGACAAAGCCATCATGGGGGCGGCGCTGATCTGTCTCTCCTACCTCGGCGATCTGCCGTGGTGGGTGACGGCGGTGATCCTCGGGCGGGAGCTCGGGATCACCCTGCTGCGCTTCTGGGTGATCCGCTACGGCGTGATCCCGGCCAGCCGCGGCGGCAAGCTGAAGACACTGACGCAGGGCATCGCCGTCGGGATGTACGTCCTGGCGCTGACGGGGCCGCTGGCGACCCTGAGGTTCTGGGTGATGGCCGGGGCGGTCGCTCTGACCGTCGTCACCGGAGCCGACTATGTGAGACAGGCCATTGTGCTGCGGCGCGAGGGAATCGCCGAGCGGAAGGCCGCCGCCGAGGAGGCGCAGGCGTGACCTCCACGGCCGCCGAAGTGCTGCGACTACTCACAGTGAGGGGCGAGACCCTTGCTGTCGCCGAGTCGCTGACCGGCGGTCTGGTGGCCGCGGAACTCGCCGCGGTGCCCGGCGCCTCCAAGGCCTTCCGCGGCTCGGTGACCGCCTACGCCACCGACCTCAAGCGTGACGTACTCGGCGTCGACGCCACCCTGCTGGATCAGCGCGGAGCGGTGGATCCGCAGGTCGCGGCCCAGATGGCGGCCGGCGCCCGCAAGGTCCTCGGCGCGGACTGGGGGATATCGACCACCGGAGTCGCGGGCCCGGAGCCCCAGGACGGGCAGCCGGTCGGCACGGTATACATCGCCGTGGACGGGCCGTCCGGGACGACGCATGAACGCGCTCTTGGCGGGAAAGTGTCCGCGTTGCGGTTGAACGGCTCCCGGACGGAAATCCGTATGGAGAGTGTACGGAGCGTGCTCGCCCTGCTTCTGGAGCGGCTTGTGAGCGAACACCCTGGGAATGATCGGGCACAGGATACGGAACAGAACGGGGGGTTTTGATGTTTGCAGCCCTGAGTGAACACGACATCGCTCCCCGCACGGCCGCGGCGCAAGGCGGTACGGTGGGGCGAGAAGGATGCGGCTACGCGGACCGAGGAGGGAGCCACCGATGATTCTGCTCCGTCGCCTGCTTGGTGACGTGCTGCGTCGGCAGCGCCAGCGCCAGGGCCGTACTCTGCGCGAAGTCTCCTCGTCCGCCCGAGTTTCACTCGGCTATCTCTCCGAGGTGGAGCGGGGGCAGAAAGAGGCTTCCTCCGAACTGCTCTCCGCGATCTGCGACGCGCTGGACGTACGGATGTCCGAGCTCATGCGGGAAGTGAGCGACGAACTCGCTCTGGCCGAGCTGGCCCAGTCGGCAGCGGCCACCGAGCCTGTACCCACACCGGTACGCCCGAGGCTCAACTCCGTCTCGGTGAGCAGTGTGCCGCCGGAACGGGTGACCATCAAGGCGCCTGCGGAGGCGGTCGACGTCGTCGCCGCGTGACGCTCACCGGCTCACGCCTGTGAGCTGAATCGGTCCACGTCCGTGGGCTGAGGAGAGCGCCGTTCGCAGCGCCGGCAGCGGCACTGGGAAGAGCTGACAGCGGCACTGAGAAGAACTGTGCGAGAGCCCCGGCCGGGGCTTCTCCGGGGAGACCCGGGGGAGCGCGGCCGGGGTTTCTGCGTTGCGTCGAGGACGCGGCTTCCGGGAAGAGGGAGGCGCGGCTTCCGGGGAGAGGTGGCTTTGTCGCGTTTGCCGGTATCGGTCGGGGCGGCGATGGTGGAGGTCGGGGGCAAGGCCGGGGGTGCTGCTGACCGGAGGATGTCGATGTACGTCGTGAAGAGCCCGCTGTCCGATGCCGATCTGAAGACCGTGTCCGAGGCGCTGCAGGGCGCCCTGGTCGACCTGGTGGACCTGTCGCTCGTGGCGAAGCAGATCCACTGGAACGTGGTCGGCCCGCGCTTCCGGTCCGTCCACCTCCAGCTCGACGAGGTCGTCGACACCGCCCGGCTGCACTCCGACACCGTGGCGGAGCGTGCCTCCACGCTCGGCGTCTCGCCCGACGGACGGGCCGCGACCGTCGCGCACAGCAGCGGGATCGGATCCGTCAAGGACGGCTGGGTGAAGGACACCGACGCGGTGGGAACCCTGGTGGACGCCCTCGGAGCCGTGATCGGGCGAATGCGTCAGCGGGTGGAGGCGACGGGCGAGGCGGACCCGGTGAGCCAGGACATCTTCATCCAGATCACCGCGGACCTGGAGAAGCACCACTGGATGTTCCAGGCGGAGAACGGGTAGCGGCGCGGTCGCTTCGGTTCGGGGCGTGCCGCGACGGGACGGGAGCCGTTGGTGCGCCCGGCGCGCTCCCGTTGTGCTGGTGCGCCCTGTCGAGAGGGAAACGCGGCGGTCTAGCGTCGGGCTGAAGGCGGTGCCATGACTGGGCGAACGAAACGGATGGGGCGGGTCGGGCGAATAGGCAGGTGGGGGCTTGCTCTGGGTGCCGGAGGGCTGTGGTGGTGGGCGGTGATACGGCTGGCCTTCGCCGCCGATGCCGGTGTGCTGGAGGGGGCGGTCGCGGCCGGCGGATGGGGGCTGAGCCTCCTTCCGGTGCACTGCGTGCCCAAGGGGCGGGCCGTGGGGGCGGCGGGGTCCGATCAGTGGATGCGGCGGGCTTCCGGGGTTTGGCGGAGGTGGCGTGGGCCGGTGCTGGAGCGGGGTGAACCCTACTGAGGTGCTTGTTCGGCTGGTTCTGTGGTGCCTGTGAGCCTGTAGGCCCTGTGGTGTGCGTGGAGTCTGGGGCGTCTGTGGTGCCCGTGGCGTCTGCGGTGCCTGCGGTGCCTGTGGTGTCTGTGGGGGGTGCGGGTTTCACCAAGGCATCGCCACGCCTCCGTTGGGGCGGATGATCTGGCCCGTCGTGAACGTCGAGGCGTCGGAGGCGAGGTGCAGCACCGCGTGGGCGATGTCCTCGGGCTCGCCGACCCGGCCCAGCGGCGACATCCGTGCCATGAACGCCTCCGTCCGCGCCTGAGCCCCGTCGTCGTGGCGGTCGGTCATGGGGGTACGGATCCAGCCCGGTGCGACCGCGTTCACCCGGATGCCGTGCGGGCCCATCTCGGTCGCCAGGGTCTTCGTCAGCTGGACGACGGCCGCCTTCGCGGCTCCGTAGCAGAGCAGGCCCGGCCCACCGGTGTCCACGGCTCCCGACGCCATCGTGATGATGCTGCCGCGTGTCTTGGCGGCCAGCATCGAACGGGCCGCCGCCTGGCAGGCATACAGGACGCCCTTGAAATTGACCCCCAGGACCCGGTCCAGGTCCTCGTCGCGCGTCTCCAGCACCGGGCTGCTGTGCATGATCCCCGCGACAGCGGCCAGCACGTCCAGGCGCGCGCAGGTCGCGACCGCCTCGTCGAGCCGGACGCGGTCGGTGACATCGAGGGGGTGGGTACGGGCCGTACCGCCCGCGTCCTTGATCAGGGCCGCCGTCTCGTCCAGACCCTGGGCGTCCCGGTCCGCGCAGTGGACGGCCGCACCCGCCTCCGCGAGCAGCACGGCACAGGCGCGGCCTATGCCGCTCGCCGCGCCGGTGACGAAAGCGGTGCGTCCGGTGAGGTCGTACGCCATGACGGGCATGCAGGGAACGTACGAGCGATCTGACGGGTCGTCAATTGGTCTTGCGGGGCGGCTTGGGCGGGGCCGATCTCACCTGGCGGGGCTGAGTGGGGCGGGGCGGGCGTCGGGAACGGCGTACGACCTCACCGTCGGCCGGGCTGCGGGGACGGGCCCGGCTGGCAGGACGGGCACCAGTACGTGGGGCGTTCGCGGGAGCCGTCGCCCTGGTTCGCCACGCGGATCCGGGTGCCACAGCGCAGACAGGGGCGGCCCGCGCGGCCGTAGACGAACAGGGTCTGGTCGCTGCGGCCGGTGGTGACGCGGGTGGGACGCTCGCGGTTGAAGTCCAGGAGCTTCTTGGAGACCGTCGGCAGGTGGGCGGCGTACTCGGTGGGGAGCGCGCCGACGGGGAGCCAGGGGGTGACGCGGAGCAGGAAGCAGATCTCGCTCTTGAAGACGTTGCCGATGCCGGCGAGATTGCGCTGGTCGAGGAGGGCTTCGCCGAGGGCGCGGTCGGGGTCGCCGAGGAGGTTCGCGAGGGCCTTGTCGGGGTCCCAGTCCGGGCCGAGGAGGTCGGGGCCGAGATGGCCGACCGCGCGGTCCTCGTCGGCGGTGTGGAGCAGTTCCAGGACGGGGAGGCGGTAGCCGACGGCCGTGCGTTCCTCGGTGCCGAGAATCGCGCGGATCTGGTGGGCGGGGCCGCCGCGCCAGCGCTCGCCCGGGGCGTAGATCTTCCAGGAACCGTCCATGCGCAGGTGCGAGTGGAGGGTCAGGCCGCCCTCGACGCGCGTGAGCAGGTGCTTTCCGCGCGGGATGACGCTCAGGACCTTGCGCCCCGTGAGGTCGGTCAGGGCGTACTTGGGGACCCGGAGGTCGGAAACGGTCAGTACGTGGCCCGCGAGGGCGTTGTGCAGGCGCCGGGTGGCCTGCCAGACCGTGTCTCCTTCGGGCATGGGATCCAGGGTGGCATGGGGTGGGTGGGGGCGTCTTGTGGGTCGGTGGCGGGTGGTGAGTGGCGGGTGGTCCGTGGTGGGTGGTGCGTGGTGGGTTGTGGTCTGGGGGTGGGGTTGGCTGGTTGTGGTCTGGGGTGGGGTGGGTCGGCTGGGTTGGGTGTCCCACCGTGGGTGCTTTTAAGCGCGTAGCCGCAAGCCACGGGGGGTCGCGTGGAAGCCGGCCGCTTCCAGGAGCGTGCCGAACTCGGACGTCAGCGCGGAGGCGCCGTTCACCCGCTCCACGGTGACCGTGCCGAGGGCACCCGCGCCGGCGGACGCGGCGAGCGCCTCGGCGGCCGTGCGCAGACGGGCGTCGTGCAGGGTCGCCTCGTCCGGGGTGGCGGGCCAGGCCAGGAGCGTCTTGCCGCCTCGCTCCATGTAGAGAGTCAGTTCGCCGTCCACCAGCACGACCAGGGAGCCTGCCTTGCGGCCGGGCTTGTGGCCGGCACCGGTGGGGGGCTCCGGCCAGGGGAGCGCCGCGCCGTAGGCGTTCGCGGGGTCGGCGGCGGCCAGCACGACAGCGCGGTTCGCACTGCTCGCACGGGTGCGGGAGGAAGGGCCGCCGGGGAACGCCTGCGGGGCCGAACGGGGGGAGTCGGCGTACGGGGACGCGTAACCTCGCCCGGACCCGGCTGCCGAGGAGCCCGGGCGGGAGCCGGAAGGGCGTGCGGAAGCGCCGTTCAAGGAGTACGGGTCGTTGTTCGTGCCTGTGCCTGTGCCTGTGCCTGTGCCTGTGCCTGTGTCCGTGTCGGTGGACAGGAAGTCCAGGTTGCCGTCGAAGGGGTCCGGGTGTCCGGCGGAGCCGTCGAAGGGGTTCGGGGTGGGCGCGCCGGAATGACCGAGCGCCGGAGCACCCGCGAAAGCCGGCTCCGGAAGGGACTCGCCGCGCTCGCGTGCCGTGGCCGCCGCACGCAGCCGGTCCACCGCGCCGTCCATCGCGAACTGCGCGGCCCCCAGCCCTTCCACCACATAGCCTCGGCGCGCCTGGCCGCTCTCCTCGAAGACGGACAGGACGCGGTAGACCGCGGAGAAGCCACCCTCGACGCCCTCCGCGGCGACCGCGCCACGGGTGACCACCCCGTGCCGGTCGAGCAGGGTGCGGGCCAGGGCGTGCGCCCGCACGGTGGCGTCGGGCTCCTGGTCGGGCAGCAGTGACCAGCGGCCCGCCACGGTCGGCGGGCCCGTACGCGAGGTGGGGCGCGCGGACGCCGTCAGGCTTCCGTACCTCCCTCGGGGCACCGTGCGCTTCGCGCGATGCGCGGTGGAGCCGGCGGTGCGGCCCGAACCCAGCAGGGAGCGCATCGGGCCGAGCGTGTCGTTCGTCAGGCGGCCCGACCACGCCAGGTCCCAGACGGCGTCAGCCAGCTGGGGGTCGGTGGCCCCCGGGTGCGTGGTGGCCCGGACCTGGTCGGTGATCTGGCGGAAGAAGAGGCCGTAGCCGCCGGAAAGGGCGTCCAGGACCGACTGGTGGAGCGCCGTCAGTTCCAGGGGGTGCGGGGCCGGCAGGAGGAGAGGGGCCGCGTCCGACAGGTACAGGGACACCCAGCCGTCCTTGCCCGGCAGTGCGCCGGCGCCCGCCCACACCACTTCTCCCGCGGCCGTCAGCTCGTCGAGCATCGCGGGAGCGTAGTGCGAGACGCGGGACGGCAGAACGAGCTTCTCCAGTGCGGACGCCGGTACCGAGGCGCCCTGCAACTGCTCCACCGCGCGTACGAGTCCGTCGAGGCCGCGCAGGCCGTGCCCGCTGCCCAGGTGCTGCCACTGCGGCAGGAACTGCGCCAGTGCGGTCGGCGGCACCGGCTCCAGCTCATGGCGCAGCGCGGCGAGCGAACGGCGCCGCAGTCTGCGCAGCACCGCCGCGTCACACCACTCCTGGCCGATGCCCGCCGGATGGAACTCGCCCTGGACGACACGGCCGCTGCCCGCGAGCCGCTGCAGGACGCCCTCGGTGACCGCCACACCGAGCCCGAAGCGTGCCGCCGCCGCGGTCGACGTGAAGGGGCCGTGCGTGCGCGCGTACCGGGCGAGGAGGTCACCGAGTGGGTCTTTGACCGGCTCGGTGAAAGCCTCTGGGACGCCGACGGGCAGCGCGGTGCCGAGCGCGTCGCGCAGCCGGCCCGCGTCCTCGATCGCCGCCCAGTGGTCCGCCCCGGCGATCCTGACCTGGATCACGCGGCGGGCCGCGGCCAGGTCACGGGCCCACTGCGGATCCGCTCCCCGCTCGGACAGCTCGGCCTCGGTCATCGGGCCGAGCATCCGCAGCCGGTCCGCGACACCCTCGGCGTCCTTGATGCGGCGGTCCTCCGTCAGCCACTGCAGCTCACGCTCCAGCTCTGTCAGGACATCCGCGTCCAGAAGCTCGCGCAGCTCCGCTTGGCCCAGCAGTTCGGCGAGCAGGCGTGAGTCCAGCGACAGGGCCGCGGCGCGCCGCTCGGCGAGGGGCGAGTCGCCCTCGTACAGGAACTGGGCGACGTAGCCGAACAGCAGGGAGCGGGCGAACGGGGACGGTTCCGGGGTCGTGACCTCGACGAGTCTGACCTTGCGCGACTCCAGGTCGCCCATCAGCTCGACGAGGCCCGGTACGTCGAAGACGTCCTGGAGGCACTCCCGGACCGCCTCCAGGACGATCGGGAAGGAGCCGAACTCGCTGGCCACCTGGAGCAGCTGTGCGGCGCGCTGACGCTGCTGCCACAGGGGAGTGCGCTTGCCCGGGCTGCGGCGCGGCAGCAGCAGCGCGCGGGCCGCGCACTCGCGAAAGCGGGACGCGAACAGGGCCGAGCCGCCTACCTGGTCCGTGACGATCTGGTTGACCTCGCCCTTGTCGAAGGCGATGTCAGCCGCGCCCACGGGGGCCTGCTCGGCGTCGTACTCCGCGCCGAGCTTCACGGGCTCCTGGTCCAGCAGGTCCAGGCTCATCAGGTCGGCGTCCGGGAGGCGCAGCACGATCCCGTCGTCGGCGTGCATGACCTGCGCGTCCATGCCGTACCGCTCGGAGAGACGGGCAGCCAGCGCCAGCGCCCAGGGGGCGTGGACCTGCGCGCCGAACGGGGAGTGCACGACCACCCGCCAGTCGCCCAGCTCGTCGCGGAACCGCTCGACGACGATGGTGCGGTCGTCCGGGATGTGGCCGCAGGCCTCCCGCTGCTCGGCCAGGTAGGAGAGGACGTTCTCCGCGGCCCAGGCGTCCAGGCCCGCGGAGAGGAGGCGTGGGCGGGCCTCGTCCTTGGACATCGAGCCGACCTCGCGCAGGAACGCGCCCAGCGCGCGGCCCAGCTCCAGCGGGCGTCCGAGCTGGTCGCCCTTCCAGAACGGCAGCCTGCCCGGCACGCCGGGCGCGGGGGAGACCAGGACGCGGTCGCGGGTGATGTCCTCGATGCGCCAGGAGCTGGTCCCCAGGGTGAAGACGTCGCCCACCCGGGACTCGTAGACCATCTCCTCGTCGAGTTCGCCCACCCGGCCGCCGCCCTTCTTCGGGTCGGAGCCGGCGAGGAACACTCCGAAGAGGCCGCGGTCCGGGATCGTGCCTCCGGAGGTGACGGCCAGGCGCTGGGCGCCGGGGCGGCCCGTGACCGTGCCGGCGACGCGGTCCCACACGACGCGTGGGCGCAGTTCCGCGAAGGCGTCCGACGGGTACCGGCCGGCGAGCATGTCCAGGACCGCCGTGAACGCCGACTCGGGGAGCGAGGCGAACGGTGCCGCTTTGCGGACCGTGGCGAGGAGGTCGTCGTACTGCCACGTGTCCAGCGCCGTCATCGCGACGATCTGCTGTGCCAGCACGTCCAAGGGGTTCGCCGGGACGCGGAGGGACTCGATGGAGCCGGTGCGCATGCGCTCGGTGACCACCGCGGCCTGGACGAGGTCGCCTCGGTACTTGGGGAAGACCACGCCTGTGGAGACCGCCCCTACCTGGTGGCCCGCGCGGCCCACGCGCTGGAGGCCCGATGCCACCGAGGGCGGGGACTCCACCTGGATGACCAGGTCCACCGCTCCCATGTCGATGCCCAGCTCAAGGCTGGAAGTGGCCACCACCGCGGGCAGGCGGCCTGCCTTGAGGTCCTCCTCGACCAGGGCGCGCTGCTCCTTGGAGACCGAGCCGTGGTGGGCTCGGGCGATGACCTGGGGGGCGCCCTGGGTGGCGCCTGAGCCGCCCATGAGTTCGGCGGGGGAGTGGTGCTCCTCCAGGGGTTCGCCCGTCGCCCTCTCGTACGCGATCTCGTTGAGGCGGTTGCAGAGGCGCTCCGCCAGGCGGCGGGAGTTGGCGAAGACGATCGTCGAGCGGTGGGACTGGACCAGGTCGGCGATCTTTTCTTCTACGTGCGGCCAGATGGAGGGTTTCTCCGCGCCTTCGTTGGCGTCGGCCACCGGGGAGCCGCCCAGCTCGGCCAGGTCCTCGACGGGTACGACCACGGAGAGGTCGAATTCCTTGCCGGAGGGGGGCTGGACGATCTCCACCTTGCGGTGGGGGGAGAGGTAGCGGGCGACCTCGTCCACCGGGCGGACCGTTGCGGACAGGCCGATCCGGCGGGCCGGTTTCGGCAGTAGTTCGTCGAGGCGCTCCAGGGTGAGGGCGAGGTGGGCGCCGCGCTTGGTGCCCGCGACCGCGTGCACCTCGTCCAGGATCACCGTCTCGATGCCCGTCAGCGCCTCGCGCGTGGCCGAGGTGAGCATCAGGAACAGTGACTCGGGAGTCGTGATCAGGATGTCCGGGGGGCGGGTGGCCAGGGTGCGGCGCTCCGCGGGTGGGGTGTCGCCCGAGCGGATGCCGACCTTCACCTCGGGCTCGGGCCGGCCCAGGCGGACGGCTTCCTGGCGGATGCCGGTCAGGGGGCTGCGGAGGTTTCGTTCCACGTCCACCGCGAGGGCTTTGAGTGGGGAGACGTAGAGGACTCGGCAGCGCTTCTTGGGGTCGGCGGGGGGTGGGGTCGAGGCCAGCTGGTCCAGTGCGGCCAGGAATGCGGCCAGGGTCTTGCCGGAGCCGGTCGGGGCCACCACCAGCACGTCCGAGCCCTCGCCGATGGCCTTCCACGCGCCGGCCTGGGCTTCTGTGGGCGCGGAGAAGGCCCCCGTGAACCAGGCGCGGGTCGCGGGGGAGAAGCCGTCCAGGGCTCGGTGTGCGTGGCTGACCATGCGTCCATCCTGCACCCGGGCACTGACAATGGCTTTGACCTGCGGGGGAGGTGGCAGGCCCGGAGCGCTTGCCTGTTCGGTGGGGGCGGGGCCGGTCCGGGGGTATCCGTCCTCGGTCTGGCGCGATGCTGTGTGTTTTTTGAGTGCTCCCGTTGCGCGCCAGCCGCTGCGGGCGGATACCCCCGGACCGGCCCCTTCTGTCGTCCGGCGTCCGCGGGTAGGCCTTCGCTGTCGTCGTGCGTCTGCGGGTAGGCCCTCGCTGTCGTCCGGCGTCTGCGGGTAGGCCTCGGCTGGGGCTGGGGCTGGGGCTGGGGCTGGGGAGTGGTCTCTGTCGTTTGGTGGGGTGGCGGAGAATGGCTGCATGGCGGGTGTGGGGCAGGAGCTGGCTCGGCACTGGCAGTATGCGGAGCTGCCCGGTGTCGATCTGCTGCGTGCTCGGTATGTTCGTAAGACCTTTGTGCGGCATACGCATGAGAACTTCGTCATCGCTGCCATCTCGGACGGGGTGGAGGTCTTCCATCACGGTGGGGGCGATCAGTACGCCGGGGCCGGGGCTCTCGCGTTGGTCAATCCCGATACTCCGCACACGGGGCGTGCCGGTGTTCCCGAGGGGTGGCGGTACGGGGCTGTCTATCCGTCGCCCGAGCTGGTGGCGGAGATCGCCGCCGAGACCGTCGTTCTTCGTGGTGCGCCCGGTTTTGTGCGTCCGGTCGTCGATGATCCGTATGCCGTGGGGCTGGTGCATCAGGTGTTGCGCGCCGCCGATGAGGGCAATGCGCTGGCCGCCGACACGTTGTTGCGGGTGGCTGTCACCCGGCTGCTGAGGGTCAACGGGGGAACGTTGCCTCAGCGGGTTCCGCGGACGGCGGGGGCCCGGGTGGCGGCACGCGCGCGTGCCGTTCTCGAAGAGCGGATCGTGCGGCCGCCCACTCTGGAGCGGCTCGCCGGGGATCTGGGGACCAGTTCCTTCGCGTTGCTGCGTGCCTTTCGCGACGCCTATGGCATGCCGCCCCACGCTTGGCTCACCGATGTGCGCGTGCGGCGTGCGCGTCGGCTCCTGGACGCGGGGATCGTGCCTGCCGAGGTGGCGCTGACCGTGGGCTTCACCGATCAGTCGCACCTCAGCCGGCATTTCACCCGGATCGTGGGTGTGCCGCCGGGGGCCTACCAGCGCGAGCGCAAGAACGTACAAGATTCGCGGGAAGGGCCCCTCTACCGTCCCAGGCGTGGCAGATGAAACAGGTTTCGCGGGCATAACGGACAGAGCGGGCGTAGGGGATGCGAGGGGTGGGGTAGGTGTACGGGCGGATGCGCCGCGTGGGAAAGCTGATGCCGCTGTCGTGCGGGATGCGCTCGGGGTGGGAGTGGCTGTCGGGCTTTCCGGGTTTGCCTTCGGGGTGACCTCGGCGGGTAGCGGACTCACCGTGCTGCAGACCTGTGCTCTCAGTCTTCTGGTGTTCACCGGTGCCTCGCAGTTCGCCCTCGTGGGGGCGCTGGCGGGTGGCGGTAATCCGTTCGCCGCCGCGGCGGGCGCGTTCTTCCTCGGGGTGCGCAACGCCTTCTACGGACTTCGGCTGTCGCAGTTGTTGGCCCTCCCGCGCGCGGTGCGGCCGTTCGCCGCTCAGTGGGTCATCGACGAGACCACGGCCGTGGCTCTCGCGCAGCCCACGCGGCGCAGTGTGCGGATCGGGTTCACCGTGACCGGACTGTCTCTGTATGTGTTGTGGAACCTGACCACGCTGCTTGGCGCGCTGGGTGCCGAGGCCATCGGGGACACCGATGTCTGGGGGCTCGACGCGGCCGGGCCGGCCGTTTTCCTGGCATTGCTCGCGCCCATGGTCAGGACGGCCCTGGAGCGTGTCGTCGCGTGTCTTGCGGTCGTTCTCGGGCTTGGGTTGCTGCCCGTCCTGCCTGCCGGTGTTCCCGTCCTGGTGGCTGCGCTGGCCGCTCCGGTCGCCCTGTGGGTCCACGGTCGGCGCAGGGTGCGTACGGAGTCCGTCGGTGGGCGGGACGTGGTGGAGGAGAAGCGTTGAACGTCTGGATCGCCATCGGTGTGACCGCTGTCGGCTGTTATGCGGTGAAACTCATCGGGCTGCTGATTCCCGCGGGCGTTCTGGAGCGGCCGCTCGTCCAGCGGCTGGCCGCTCTGCTGCCCGTCGCCCTGCTGGCCGCCCTGACCGCCCAGCAGACCTTCGCCGACGGCCGTCTCCTTGTGCTGGACGCGAAGGCCGCGGGGCTTGCGGCGGCCGCCGTGGCGCTGTTGCTGCGTGCTCCCTTCCTGGTGGTCGTCGCTGCGGCTGTGGTGGTGACGGCAGGGGTGCGGGCCATGTCCGGTTGAGGCGGAGTGGGGTGGCGTCAGCTGATGGGGAGGCCGTGTGCCCTCAAGGTGCGCAGGGCCTCGATCGTGACCATGGGGCGGGCCTCCAGGGCCGTGCCAGGGGCCCATTGGCGCCAGCGGATCGGCCAGCCGCCGTCCTCCTGCTGCTGTTTTCTCAGGAAGCCCAGGGAGCGGGTCATCTCCTCGTCGGTGAACCACGCGCGCGCGAGGGAGCCCGGAGTCTTCGCGTAGTCGTGCGGCAGGTGGTGTTCCCCCGGCGCGTAACCGGGTGCCACAGGGAACGCGTCGAGGTCTTCCGGATCCAGCACCGCCAGTCGTTGTTCGCGCACCAGACGGCCGAGGCGGTCGGCGGCCGCCTCCGCGCGCGGCCGGTCGGGGGCGGAGTCGAGGAAGGCCACGGCGGCCTCGATCTCGTACGGATGTGTCTTCTCCAGGGACTCCACCGCCTGCCAGCAGAAGTCGGTGGCCCGGAACAGCCAGGCGTGCCACACCTCGTTGCGGTGCAGCAGGCCCACCACGGGGCCGGTGGCGAGCAGTTCGCTGGGCGGGTCGTCCACGATCGGGACGAAGGGGGCCGACGGATAACCCCGCTGGCTGGGACGGATCGCCGGAAGCGCGCCGTCCTGCGTCGACACGGAGGTCAGGTAACGGCACACGCGTTCCACCCGCTGTCCGCCGCAGCGCCCGATCGAGTCCAGGACGCGCAGTGCGTGCCCGACGTGCAGGGGCTGGCTGACCGGGCCGCGCAGGTCGGGTTCCAGCGCGTGGCCGTACCCGTCGTCCTCGTTGCGGTAGGCGGACAGCGCGGTCTCGACCGCGTCCGCGCCGCCGTCCAGGAAGTGGTACGCGAAACGCCGCTGCTCCAGTACGCGCGCGGTGAGCCAGACGAAATGCTCGGCGCGGGCGACGGGAGTGTGCGCCGGGGGCGTCGGGGGGAGTGGGGATGCTCCTGTTTCGGCCATGGGTCAGACCGTAGGGCGGAAAGCGTTCTCGGCAAGCGGTCCCGGCCAGGGCCCACTCTCAGGGGCGGGATAATGGAGTCATGCGGTTGACGGTCTTCTGGGAGCGGATGTCGGAGCACTTCGGTACGGAGTACGCCGACACCTTCGCGCGCGATCATGTGATGTCGGAACTCGGCGGGCGTACGGTGCGGCAGGCGCTGGACGCGGGCTGGGAGGCGAAGGACGTGTGGCGCGCGGTGTGTACGGCGGTGAACGTTCCCCACGAATCGCGCTGAGCGATCACGAAGATCCCGGGGAGTGGGGTCGATTGCCCCTGACGTGGGCGAGACTTGGCCCGTGGCATCGACAGACGAGACCGCGCAGGTCGGACAGCACGCATCACCGCTCGGCACGACACCTCCCAGGCCCCCGGCCGGAGGCGCGGCCGAGGGGGGCAGCCGCATGCCGCGCTGGTTGCCGCGGGCCATGGTGCTCGCCCTTACCCTCATCGCCTGCTTCCAACTGGGCAGTTGGGCCTTTCATCAGCTGACCGGGCTGCTGATCAACATCCTGATCGCGTTCTTCCTGGCCCTCGCCATAGAGCCCGCGGTGAGCTGGATGTCCTCGTTCGGCATGCGCAGAGGGCTGGCCACCGGGCTCGTGTTCCTCATCACGATGATCGTGAGCGCGGGCTTCATCACACTGCTCGGCTCGATGCTCGCCGGGCAGATCATCGACATCGTCGAGGACTTCCCGAAGTACGTCGAGTCGGTGATCAGCTGGATCAACACCACCTTCCACACCGAGCTGAGCCGCGTCGACATCCAGGACAGCCTGCTGCGCTCCGACTGGCTCCGGAAGTACGTGCAGAACAGCGCCACCGGCGTCCTGGACGTGTCCGCGCAGGTGCTGGGCGGCCTCTTCCAGCTCCTGACGATCACGCTGTTCGCGTTCTACTTCGCCGCCGACGGCCCGCGGCTGCGGCGCGCGCTGTGCTCGGTGCTGCCCCCGTCCCGGCAGGCGGAGGTCCTGCGCGCATGGGAGATCGCCGTCAACAAGACCGGCGGGTACCTCTACTCGCGCGGCCTGATGGCGCTCGTCTCCGGCCTGGCGCACTACGTCCTGCTGGAGTTCCTCGGCGTGGACTACGCACCCGTGCTCGCCGTCTGGGTGGGACTGGTCTCGCAGTTCATCCCCACGATCGGTACGTATCTCGCGGGCGCCCTGCCGATGCTGATCGCCTTCACGGTCAACCCCTGGTACGCGCTGTGGGTGCTGGTCTTCGTCGTGGTCTACCAGCAGTTCGAGAACTACGTGCTGCAGCCCAAGCTGACCGCGAAGACCGTGGACATCCACCCGGCGGTCGCCTTCGGGTCGGTCATCGCGGGCACCGCCCTGCTCGGAGCCGTCGGCGCACTGATCGCCATCCCGGCGGTCGCCACCCTGCAGGCCTTCCTGGGGGCGTACGTGAAGCGGTACGCCGTCACGGACGACCCGCGGGTGCACGGGCGCCGCGAACGGGGCTCGGGCACCCTTCTGAAGCGTGTACGGCAGCTGCTGCGCGGAGGCTCCCGGGAGAGCGGAGACTCCCAGGGGCCGCCGCAGAGTGAGGGCGACGGGCCCCGCGCCTCTTCCTGAGGTCGTTCCGGGCCGCCCGCACGGCCCCGGAACGGTTCGGCGGCACGGCCGCGACACACCCCCGCCCCGGTGCGGGATGCGCTTGACATCAAAATCGAACATCCATTCTTATGGAGGCTCTGGCGAAGCCCGGAACGGGATGCGGGCGGGGATTTCATGCGGAAGTGCCCGAGTTATCCACAGGCTGGACGGGCGTCGGGGCGGATTGTCAGTGGCAGGCGTTAGCGTCTTTGACGTGAAGCGATCGACACAAGCAAATCGGGTGGAACCCATGGCAGGAACCGACCGCGAGAAGGCACTCGACGCCGCGCTCGCACAAATTGAACGGCAATTCGGCAAGGGCGCGGTGATGCGCCTCGGCGAGCGGCCGAACGAGCCCATCGAGGTCATCCCCACCGGCTCGACGGCCCTCGACGTCGCACTCGGCGTCGGCGGCCTGCCGCGTGGCCGAGTGGTGGAGGTGTACGGCCCGGAGTCCTCCGGCAAGACGACCCTGACCCTGCACGCCGTGGCGAACGCGCAGAAGGCCGGCGGCCAGGTGGCCTTCGTGGACGCGGAGCACGCCCTCGACCCCGAGTACGCGAAAAAGCTCGGCGTCGACATCGAGAACCTGATCCTGTCGCAGCCGGACAACGGCGAGCAGGCTCTGGAGATCGTGGACATGCTGATCCGCTCCGGCGCGCTCGACCTCATCGTCATCGACTCCGTCGCGGCCCTCGTGCCCCGCGCGGAGATCGAGGGCGAGATGGGCGACTCGCACGTGGGTCTGCAGGCCCGTCTGATGAGCCAGGCACTGCGGAAGATCACCAGCGCGCTCAACCAGTCGAAGACCACCGCGATCTTCATCAACCAGCTCCGCGAGAAGATCGGCGTGATGTTCGGCTCGCCGGAGACCACGACCGGTGGCCGGGCGCTGAAGTTCTACGCCTCGGTGCGTCTCGACATCCGTCGTATCGAGACCCTGAAGGACGGCACCGACGCGGTCGGCAACCGCACCCGCGTCAAGGTCGTCAAGAACAAGGTCGCGCCGCCCTTCAAGCAGGCCGAGTTCGACATCCTCTACGGGCAGGGCATCAGCCGCGAGGGCGGCCTGATCGACATGGGCGTGGAGAACGGCTTCGTCCGCAAGGCCGGCGCCTGGTACACGTACGAGGGCGACCAGCTCGGCCAGGGCAAGGAGAACGCGCGCAACTTCCTCAAGGACAACCCCGATCTGGCCAACGAGATCGAGAAGAAGATCCTGGAGAAGCTGGGCGTCGGGGTGAAGGCGGAGAAGGACAAGCCCGCTGCCGAACCGGGCGCGGACGCGGCGGGGGAGGCCGCGAAGACTGTTCCCGCTCCCGCGGCCAAGACCGTCAAGCCCAAGGCCGCGGCGGCCAAGAGCTAGTCCGTGACACGACGAACGGACTGGGCCGAGTACGTCTACCCCGTCGCTCCTCAAGGGCAGGGCCAGGGTCGCGGGGGAGACTTCGGCTCTGCCGGCAGAGGTGGCGAGGACGAAGACGGCAGCGTGTACGAGGACGGTGGACCGTACGGCGGGGACGAGCCGTTCGGTCCCGGCGCCTCGGGATCGGGCACGGGCACAGGCACGAACGGGGGATACGGCGAGCGCGGGGACAGCCGGTCTGCAGGTGGTCGGCGAGGCGGCCGTGGCATGTCGCGCGGTGACGGTTCGCGGGAAAGTGGCGGTTCATCGGGTGCCGGCTCAGGGTCCGGCGTCGGTGAGTGGCCGTACGGGAACGGGGGCGCGGACGGAGGAGACCGGAACGGCGGGGCGCGGGACGAGGGCGCCCCGGGGCGTGGAGGCCGCGCCCGGCGGGGGCGGGGCCGGCGTAGCGGCTTCGGAGAGGCGTCCGGCGACGCACAGGACGGAGGCGCCCCTTCCTCGTCGAGGGCCGAGAAGGCGGAGCAGTCGAAGGACCCGGCTGAGCAGGCGCGGGCGATCTGTCTGCGCCTGCTCACCGGGACCGCGCGGACGCGCAAGCAGTTGGCGGACGCGTTGCACAAGCGCGAGATCCCGGACGACGTGGCGGACGAGGTGCTGTCACGCTTCGAAGAGGTCGGGCTGATCAACGACAGCGCCTTCGCGGAGGCATGGGTGGAGTCCCGCCACCACGGCAAGGGGCTCGCCCGGCGGGCACTCGCCCAGGAACTGCGGACCAAGGGCGTGGACCCCACGCTGATCGACGAGGCGGTCGCACAACTCGACTCCGACCAGGAGGAGGAGACCGCACGCGCACTCGTGGAGCGCAAGCTGCGTTCCACACGCGGTCTCGACCGCGACAAACGCATACGGCGTCTTGCGGGCATGCTCGCCCGCAAGGGCTACTCCCAGGGCACCGCCCTGCGCGTGGTCCGGCAGGCGCTTGCGGAAGAGGGTGAGGACACGGAGTTCCTCGGCGACGAGGAGTTCTGAGGGGGCCGACGGTTCCAGGACGGCCCAGGGGCTTCAACGAGGGGTTTTCGGGCCCTGTGATGCGCGCCCTGTGATGAGGGGGCAGTGACAGGGGCGGCTAGGCACGGTGCACGCGCGGGGGCGCCCATCGCGCTCGGGTTCGGAGTGAGGGGGTGCCCTCTCAGGACGCCGGGCGACCGCTGTGCACAGATGCCTGTGCACAGACGGTGCCGCAGCCGCAGGCCGACGCCTTCTAGGCCGTGGCCGAAGCAGCCGGAGCCGTGGTCACCGGCAGTCCCGCCGATCGCCAAGCCTGGAAGCCTCCCACCAGGTCCGTGGCCCGGTGCAGTCCCAGCTGTCGCAGGGAGACGGCCGCGAGGCTCGACGCGTAGCCCTCGTTGCAGACGACCACGACACGCAGGTCGTGGCTCGTGGCCTCGGGGGCGCGATGGCTGCCCTGCGGATCGAGCCGCCACTCCAGTTCGTTGCGCTCGACGACGAGCGCGCCGGGGATCAGGCCGTCGCGCTCGCGCAGTGCCGCGTACCGGATGTCGACGAGCAGCGCGTCGCCCGTCCGGGCGGCGTCGTGGGCGGCCTCCGCCTCGACCCGGTCCAGGTCCGTACGGACCCGCTCCAACAACTCGTCGATGCCCACGGGGTGTTCGGCCGTCACTGCCAGTCCTCGGGGCGCTCGACCTGCTCCAGGCGCAGCACCTGGCCGGTGCGGCTGTAGCGGCTGATCCGGGGCAGCGGCGGGTAGTACGCGTGGACGGAGACGGCGTGCTCCTCGGTGGACTCGTTGAGCACCTCGTGCACGTGGTGCTGGCCGAAGGAGCGGCCCTTGCCGGCCGACAGCCGGCGCTCACGGTCGATTCCCTCGTTGAGTTCGAGGGTCTTCCAGCCGTCGGTGGGCAGCCGGGCGACGAGCGAGTTCTCCTTGAGTTCGCCGGACGCGGTGAGGAAGGCGCCCACCGACTCGGCGTGGTCGTGCCAGCCGGTGCCCGTCCCGGGCGGCCAGCCGATGAGCCACGCCTCGCTTCCGCCGGGACCTTCGAGACGTACCCACGTACGGCCCTCGGGGTCGAGCGGCAGGGAGGCGATCAGTTCGGCGTCGGCGGCCGTGCGCCGTACGAAGTCCAGCAGCTCGGCCTGGGTGGGCGTACGGGCCTCGGTGGAGGCGGCGGAACCGGCGGAAGCGGGAGCAGAGGGTGACACAGACACGGGTACCGTCCTGATGAGCGTTCGCGTGGGTGCGCGCGGCAGCCGAAGGGCCTCACGCGCGAGATTGCAGAAGATGCGAATTCAGCAGGACGGGCGACACACGCAGCCCGCATAGCGGACGAGGTCCATATGGACCCTCCGCCACAGGCGCACACAGGTGTCGGTCACGATCCGGAGTACACCATGACGGTGCGGGCCGGTCAACTCAGTGTCATTGGTTGGACAGTGGCCCTCTTCCCAGGGGTCACAAGCCCCTTTCAGGGCTTGCCCGCGGGCGCCTCCGCGGTGGTCCGGGGGCCACCCAGGGCCGCCTCGGCGGCCTCGTACAGGTCGGCGGGGCGCACCCCGCCGAACGCCGTGACCAGGTGTCCGTCCGGGCGGATCAGCAGCACGGTGTGCGCCGCCGCGCCCGGATAGCTCTCGGCGACCAGCAGTTCGGCCCGGTGCGGCAGCGCGGTCACGGCGGCGGCGAGCCGCGGCATGATCCCGGCCGTCACCCAGTGCTTGCGGTCCCACACCACGGTTCCCGGCGCGATGAGCAGCACGAGCAGCGCGCCCCGCCCCAGCCGGTCGCGCAGTGCCACGGACGAGCCGTCCTCGGCGGTCACCCGTACATCGGTGATCGCGGCACCGGGCGCCGTGTCGACCTCGACCGCGGACTCGGCGTACGGAGGTGCGAGCGGTGAATCGGCGTACGCCCCCGGCGCGCCAAGTGGGCCGCGCCCCAGGTGGCCGTCCGTGAGGAGGGCGTCATGGCCGCGGGCCGCCCCGGGCACCGCGGAACGCAGTCCTCCACCGCGCAGCAGCGGCAGTGCCTGGTCGGCGGCGCGCAGGCGCGCGGCGACGATCGCGCGCCGCTCCACCTGGTAGCTGTCGAGCAGTGCCTCGTGCGGACCGTGGTGCCAGGCGAGGGCCAGCTTCCACGCGAGGTTGTCGGCGTCCCGCAGTCCCTCGTCGAGGCCCTGGGTGCCCAGTGCGCCGAGCAGGTGCGCCGAGTCCCCGGCGAGGAAGACCCGGCCGGCCCGCCAGCGCCGCGCCAGCCGGTGGTGGACCGTGTGGACCCCGGTGTCGAGCAGCTCGTACGGCGGGGTGGTGCCCCCGCTCCAGCCCGCGAGGGTCTCCCGGACGCGTGCCACCAAGAGGTCCGGGGTGACCAGGTCCTTGCCCGGCGGCAGCAGCCAGTCCATGCGCCACACGTCGTCGGCGAGGGGGCGCGCGGTCACCTCGGAGACCGGAGGGCCCGAGGTCCGCCACGGTGGCATGCGGTGCAGCAACGCTTCGCCGGGCCAGGGGAGTTCCGTACGAAGTGCTGCGACGGCGTGGCGTTCCACGGCCGTACGTCCGGGGAAACGGATGTCCTGGAGCTTGCGTACCGTCGAGCGGGGTCCGTCGCAGCCGACGAGGTAGCTGCCGCGCCACCAGGTGCCCTTGGGGCCCCGGGTGTGCGCGGTGACGCCGGCGGCTTCCTGTTCAAGGGAGTCGAGACGGCTGTCCACGGCGACCTTGACCAGGCGTTCGGTGCCGATCGCCTCGCGCAGGGCCGCGGTGAGAACGTGCTGGGGGAGGTGCAGCAGCGTGGGATCGTCCTCGCCGAACGTGATCTCCCGCATCACCTGCTTGCGCCGCATCGACCGCCATCCGGCCCAACGGAAGCCGGTCTCGGCGACGGGGAAGCCGGTCAGCCGGCCGATCAGCGCGGCCGTGTCCTCGCGCAGGACGGCCGTACGTGCCAGCCGCTGTTCGTCCTTGCCGGGGCCCTCGTCCAGGACGACCGAAGGGACCTCCTGACGCGCCAGCGCCAGGGCGAGCGTGAGTCCTACGGGCCCCGCTCCGACGATGATCACCGGGTCCACGGCGTGGTGCCCCCTGCCCGGAGAGCCGTACTGGGTGTCCTACCGGGACTTGCAGGTGGAGCGGGGTACACGATCACAGAACGTATGCAACCTATTGCCGGTGCTTGCGTCAAGTGACGGAGGCAGTGGCGACGACGCCACTGCCTCCGGTTGCTCACATCTCGTCAGTTCTGCGTCGGGCGTGCCCTGTTCGCAGGGGGTGCCTACTTCTGGCCGTCCACATGCTCGCCGGGCGTGTTGAGCTCCTCGACCGCGTCCGCGCCGAGAACCGCACCCGTGGACTTCTTGCCGCGCCGCAGCCTGGTCTCCAGCCAGCCGGCGAAGCTCGTGAGCGTGAAGTTGATCACGATGAAGATCACGGCGACGACGGTGAAGCTGGCGATGGTGTTCGCGCCGTAGTAGGCGCTCATCGTGTTGGCCGCCGCGAGCAGCTCGGCGAAGGTGAGGACCGCGCCGCCGAGCGCCGTGTCCTTCACGATCACCACGAGCTGGCTGACGATCGCCGGCAGCATCGCCGTGACCGCCTGCGGGAGCAGGATGAACCGCATGACCTGGTTCTTGCGCAGACCGATGGCCGACGCGGCCTCGGCCTGTCCCCTGGGCAGCGAGAGGATGCCCGCCCGGACGATCTCGGCGAGGACCGAGGAGTTGTACAGCACCAGGCCGGTGACGACCGCGTACAGGGGGCGGTCGTCCGAGCTGACGTTCGTGTACTCGGAGTACGCCGCGTTGGCGAAGATCATCAGGATCAGCACCGGGATGGAGCGGAAGAACTCCACCACCGCGCCGGCGGGCACACGGACCCAGGCGTGGTCGGACAGCCGGGCGATGCCGAAGAACGCACCGAGCGGCAGAGCGATGATCATCGAGAGCGCCGCGGCGATCAGGGTGTTCTTCAGGCCGGGCCAGATGTACACCGTCCAGGCCTCGGTGCCGGTGAAGAAGGGCTTCCACAGCACCCACTCCAGCTGGCCCTTGTCGTCCAGCGTCTTGTAGACCCACCACAGTGCCGCGACGAGGGCGGCGAAGAACACCACCGTGAAGACGACGTTCCGGCGCTTGGCGCGCGGGCCCTGCGAGTCGTAGAGGACCGAGCTCATCGCTTCACCGCCACCTTCTTGCTCACCCAACCGAGGATCAGACCGGTCGGCAGTGTCAGACAAATGAATCCGAAGGCGAACACTGCCGAGATCAGCAGGAGTTGCGCCTCGTTCTCGATCATCTCCTTCATCAGCGCCGCTGCCTCGGCCACGCCGATCGCGGCGGCCACCGTGGTGTTCTTCGTCAACGCGATCAGGACGTTCGCCAGCGGACCGACGACCGAACGGAACGCCTGAGGCAGCACGATCAGCGTCAGCACCTGGGTGAAGTTCAGACCGATGGCGCGGGCCGCCTCCGCCTGGCCGACCGGCACGGTGTTGATGCCGGACCGCAGCGCCTCACACACGAACGCCGAGGTGTAGAGGACCAAGCCGAGGACCGAGAGCCGGAAGTTGACGTCGTCGAAGTTGCTGGAGCCCATGTTGAAGCCCAGCGTCTGGCTGAGGCCCAGCGAGGAGAACAGAATGATCACAGTCAGCGGAATGTTCCGCACGATGTTGACATAGGCGGTTCCGAAACCGCGCATAAGAGGCACCGGGCCGACCCGCATGGCGGCCAGCAGAGTTCCCCAGATCAGGGAGCCTACGGCGGACAACACGGTCAGTTTCACCGTCGTCCAGAAGGCTGCCCACAAGTCGTAACCTTCAAGAAAATCGAACACGATCTCCCGCGCTTCCGCGTGTGGGGAGGGCTCCTCCTGACTGGTGCGCCGCCCCAGGAGGGCGACGCACCGGTCAGGACGGATCCCGCTTTACTTGACGACGTTGCCGATCTTCGGGGCGGGCTCGTTCTTGTACTCGGCCGGGCCGAAGTTGGCCTCCACGGCCTTGTCCCACGACTTGTCGGCGACCATCGCCTCAAGGGCCGTGTTGATCTTGGCCTTGAGGTCGCTGCCCTTCTTGACGCCGATGCCGTAGTTCTCGTTGGTCATCTTGAAGCCGCCGAGCTTGAACTTGCCCTTGAAGCTCGCCTGCGAGGCGTAGCCGGCGAGGATCGAGTCGTCCGTGGTCAGCGCGTCGATGGCACCGCTCTGCACACCGGTCAGACACGCGGAGTACGTCGGGTACTGCTGCAGCTGGGCCTTCGGGGCGAGCTTGTCCTTGACGTTCTGCGCCGAGGTCGAGCCCGTGACCGAACACAGCTTCTTGCTGTTGAGGTCCTCCGGCGACTTGATCGAGTTGTCGTCGGAGCGGATCAGGACGTCCTGGTGGGCCAGGAGGTACGGGCCGGCGAAGTCGACCTTCGCGGCGCGCTCGTCGTTGATCGAGTAGGAGGCGGCGATGAAGTCGACGTCACCACGCTGGAGCATGGTCTCGCGGTCGGCACTCTTCGCCTCCTTCCAGGTGATCTGGTCCTCGCTGTAGCCGAGCTTCTTGGCGACGTAGGTCGCCACGTCGACGTCGAAGCCCGCGTAGCCGTCCGGCGTCTTCTGGCCGATGCCGGGCTGGTCGAACTTGATGCCGATGGTGATCTTCTTGTTGCCGCCCCCGGAGGAAGAGGAGCTGCTGTCGTCCTTGTCGTCGGAACCGCACGCGGTGGCGGCGACGGCGAGTGCGAGGACGGCGGCCGAGGCGGCGGTGACCCTGCGGAGCTTCATGGTGAACATCCTTTGAGTGGTGAAGAAGTGCGATCCGGCGTGCGGGTGCCGTAGGTCGTCAGTGGTGCAGGATCTTCGACAGGAAGTCCTTCGCCCGGTCACTGCGCGGATTGCTGAAGAACTGATCCGGCACAGCCTCTTCGACGATGCGTCCGTCCGCCATGAAGACGACGCGGTTGGCCGCCGAACGGGCGAATCCCATCTCGTGGGTGACCACGACCATCGTCATTCCGTCACGCGCGAGCTGCTGCATGACTTCCAGGACCTCGTTGATCATCTCCGGGTCGAGAGCCGACGTCGGCTCGTCGAAGAGCATGACCTTGGGGCCCATCGCCAGCGCCCGGGCGATCGCGACACGCTGCTGCTGTCCGCCGGAGAGCTGCGCGGGGTACTTGTCGGCCTGAGCGGCGACACCCACCCGGTCGAGCAGACCGCGGGCCTTCTCCTCGGCGTCCTTCTTGTCCGCCTTACGAACCTTGAGCTGGCCCAGCATCACGTTTTCGAGCACTGTCTTGTGCGCGAACAGATTGAACGACTGGAAGACCATGCCGACGTCTGCACGCAGGCGGGCGAGTGCCTTGCCCTCCTCGGGCAGTGGCTTTCCGTCGATCGTGATCGTTCCCGACTCGATCGACTCCAGGCGGTTGATCGCGCGACACAGGGTGGACTTTCCGGACCCGGAGGGTCCGATGACCACGACAACCTCACCACGGGCGATCGTCAGATCGATGTCCTGAAGTACATGCAACGCACCGAAGTGCTTGTTCACGTTCTTCAGCACGACCAGATCGTCGGCCGCGGGCAGGGCGTCCTTGGTCACCGATACTTCGGTCATCGGCCTCTAGCTCCGTCCTCCTCGGTTGCGGAGGACAGTAGTAACGCCGCACGATCAGCGTCATTACATCTGAGGGGAAATTGAGCATAACGATCCGGCGGCAAACAGACACTCTTCGTGAAGCCCGCCTCGGGCGCGTACCGGCTGCGTAACGGATGGGGGCCGCGCCCCGAACATGCTTGACGCCATCGGCGTCCATCGGCCTGACTGCCAGGTGACACGCGCGCGTGGCCGTGTCCGACCACCGGGAACGCATGTCTATCCACCGCTCATGCACCGACGACGTACGAACGATGAACTGAAGGGGGCCGTAATGAGACTGCTCCTCGTCGAGGACGACAACCACGTAGCAGCCGCTCTGTCCGCGGTCCTCGCGCGCCACGGCTTCGCCGTCACACACGCCCGCAGCGGCGAGGAGGCCCTCCAGGCCCTCGTTCCGGAGGGCAACGGCTTCGGCGTGGTGCTCCTCGACCTCGGGCTGCCCGACCAGGACGGGTACGAGGTCTGCGGCAAGATCCGCAAGCGGACCAGCACGCCCGTGATCATGGTCACCGCGCGCGCGGACGTACGTTCCCGGATCCACGGACTCAACCTCGGCGCCGACGACTACGTGGTGAAGCCGTACGACACCGGGGAACTGCTCGCCCGTATCCACGCCGTCGCCCGGCGCACCGTCCCCGACGACACGGCGGCCCCCGGTGACGACGCGCTGCACCTGGGTTCCGTACGCATCGAGCTGCCCACCCGGCAGGTCAGCGTCGACGGTTCGGTCGTCCAACTGACCCGCAAGGAGTTCGACCTGCTGGCGCTCCTCGCCCAGCGGCCCGGCGTGGTCTTCCGGCGGGAGCAGATCATCAGCGAGGTCTGGCGCACCAGCTGGGAGGGGACCGGCCGCACCCTGGAGGTGCATGTCGCCTCGCTGCGCTCCAAGCTGCGGATGCCGGCCCTGATCGAGACCGTGCGCGGCGTCGGCTACCGGCTCGTCGCGCCCGCCGCGTAGCGGGTCCAGGTGCGCACACGTCTTCTTCCGCTGCTCATCGTCCTGATGGCGGCCATCCTGCTCGCCCTGGGCATCCCCCTCGCCGCGAGCCTGGCGGCCGCCCAGCAGCAGAAGGTCGTCGTCGACCGCATCGACGACACGGCGCGCTTCGCGTCCCTGGCGCAGTTCGTGGCCGACCGCCCGGAGGGTTCACGGGTCAGCGCCACCGAACAGCGCGGCGAGACACTCCGGCAGGAACTGCGCACATACCAGAAGCTGTACGGGATCAACGCGGGTGTCTTCTACCGCGACGACGACATCATGGCCAACGCGCCCGAGAACTGGACCATCCCCAGGAAGGGCGAGATCCGCGCCGCCTTCGACGAAGCGCTCCAGAGCCGCCGCAGCCATGACCCGGAGCAGGTCTGGCCGTGGCAGCGGGACCGTCTCGTCGTCGCGTCCCCCGTCATCCGGGACGGTGACGTCGTCGCGGTCGTGGTCACCGACTCGCCCACCGGACAGATGCGCTCCAGGATCCTGCACGGCTGGCTCGTCATCGGCGCAGGCGAGATCGGCGCGATGCTCCTCGCGCTCGGCGCGGCGCTGCGCCTGACCGGCTGGGTGCTGCGGCCCGTGCGCGTCCTCGACGCCACCACCCACGACATCGCGACGGGCCGTCTGAAGTCCCGGGTCGCCGCCGCAGGCGGACCGCCGGAACTCAGGCGGCTGGCCCGGTCCTTCAACGAGATGGCCGACAACGTCCAGGAAGTCCTGGAGCAGCAGCGCGCCTTCGTCGCCGACGCCTCGCACCAGCTGCGCAACCCCCTGTCCGCCCTGCTGCTGCGCATCGAACTGCTCGCACTGGAACTGCCCGAGGGCAACGAGGAGATCGGCGCCGTCCGTACGGAGGGCAAGCGCCTCGCCCACGTCCTGGACGACCTCCTTGACCTCGCCCTCGCCGAGCACGCCGACGCCGACCTGCGGCTCACCGACATCGGCGAGCTCACCGCCGAACGCGTGGCGTCCTGGTCGCCGGTCGCGGACGACAAGGGCGTACGGCTCGTCGGGACGTGTCCCGCCACGACCGCGTGGGTCGACGCCGTCGCCCTCTCCAGCGCCTTGGACGCGGTCATCGACAACGCACTGAAGTTCACACCCGAGGGGGAGTCCGTCGAGGTCGCGGTGGCCTCGAACGGCGAGGTCTCGACGATCGTCGTCACCGACCACGGACCCGGCCTGAGCGACGAGGACCTGGCCCGCGTCGGCGACCGCTTCTGGCGCAGCGCGGGCCACCAGAACATCAAGGGCTCAGGACTCGGCCTGTCGATCTCCCGGGCGCTGCTCTCGGCGGGCGGCGGCTCCATCGCGTACGCCCACCACGAGCCGCACGGGCTCAAGGTGACGGTTACGGTCCCTCGGACGATGTCCGGGCTCTGAGCGGGCGTACAGGGGCCTCAGAGGGCCTGCAAACCTGCATGGGCCGCATGGGCCTGCGCGGGGCGTTCCGAGGCCGGGGTCCCCACGGGGTCAGGCGAGCCCCTCCGCGGGGTCAGGAAAGGCGCGTGCACCTGCCCGTATCCGCCCGGCCGGCTACGGCTTGTTCGAGCGGTAGTAGCGCTGTGCGCCCTCGTGCAGATCCAGGGGGTCGGTGTAGATGGCGGTCCTCAGGTCCACGCGCTGTGCGGCGTGCACCTGTTTGCCGATGCGGTCGCGGCTGTTGATCACCGTCCTGGTCATTCCCTCGGTGAGGGTCGCGTCCGTCCCGGCCCGCGTCACCAGCAGGTTCGCCACCGCCACCGTCTGCACCGCGACCTCGTTGCGGTCCCCGTGGTAGGTGTCCGCCGGCATGAGGGCCGACCGGTAGTAGCTGGACCCCGCGCCCGGCTTGTGCAGCTTCTCGACCAGGTCGGCCGTGATCGGGACCAGCTTGATGTCGAAACGCTTGGAGAGCTCGCTCACGGCGCCGGTGGGGAGTCCGCCGGACCAGAAGAACGCGTCGATCTTCTTCTCCTCCAGCATCTTCGGCATCTTCGAGATACCGGCGTACACCGGCTTGACGTCCTTCGGGCCGAGGTCCGCCGCCGCGAGCACGTGCTCCGCGATCAGGAGCACCCCGGAACCCGGCTGCCCCATCGCCACCCTCTTGCCCTTGAGGTCCGCGATGGAGTCCACACGGGAGTCCTGCGGAACGACCACGTGCACGTAGTCGTCGTACAGCCGCGCGCAGCCGCGCAGCTGGTCCGCGCCGGGTTTGCCGCTGTTCTTGTACTTCTCGACCGCGTCGGCCGCCGCGATGGTGAAGTCGGCCTTTCCGGTGGCCACCCGTGCCACGTTCTCCTGGGAGCCCTCGCTCTGCCGCAGATCGACCTCCAGGCGGGGCATGTCCTTGGCGAGCGCGTCCTGCAGCAGGTTTCCGTACAGCTGGTACACGCCGGTCCGGGTCCCCGTACTGAAGACGACCTTTCCGCCCGGCGAGCTCTCGCCCAGCGGCAGCAGCCACCACAGGAGCAGACCGAAGGCCACGAAGGCGGCGGCCGAGCCTTGCAGGGCCCGGCGTCGGCCGAGGGGGGAGAGTGCCTGGAACATGCGCGCGATCCTGCCAGCTCACCGGCACGGATGACCAGGGCGGTGTCTACGGAGCGCACGCGGGGCTCCCTGGGCGGGGCGCACGCGGGACCCATGGGGCGGGGCGCACTCCGGGCACCACCTACCCTTGTCGCATGAGCAGCAGCGACCGGAGCCGGGCAGTGGACCTGACCAGAACGTATGAAGTACGCACTTACGGATGTCAGATGAACGTCCACGACTCCGAGCGGCTGTCCGGGCTGCTGGAGGGCGCCGGTTACGTACGTGCTCCCGAAGGATCCGACGGTGACGCGGACGTCGTCGTCTTCAACACCTGCGCGGTGCGGGAGAACGCCGACAACCGTCTCTACGGGAACCTCGGCAGGCTCGCGCCGATGAAGACGAAGCGGCCCGGCATGCAGATCGCCGTGGGCGGCTGTCTCGCCCAGAAGGACCGCGACACCATCGTGAAGAGGGCGCCCTGGGTGGACGTCGTCTTCGGGACGCACAACATCGGCAAACTCCCCGTCCTCCTGGAGCGCGCTCGCATCCAGGAGGAGGCGCAGGTCGAGATCGCCGAGTCGCTGGAGGCGTTCCCGTCGACGCTGCCGACCCGCCGCGAGAGCGCGTACGCGGCCTGGGTGTCCATCTCCGTGGGCTGCAACAACACGTGCACCTTCTGCATCGTCCCGGCGCTGCGCGGCAAGGAGAAGGACCGCAGGACCGGCGACATCCTCGCCGAGATCGAGGCTCTTGTCGGGGAAGGCGTCTCCGAGATCACCCTGCTCGGCCAGAACGTGAACGCCTACGGTTCCGACATCGGCGACCGTGAGGCCTTCAGCAAGCTCCTGCGGGCCTGTGGGAAGATCGACGGCCTGGAGCGGGTGCGCTTCACCTCGCCGCACCCGCGCGACTTCACCGACGACGTCATTGCCGCGATGGCCGAGACCCCGAACGTCATGCCGCAGCTCCACATGCCGATGCAGTCCGGCTCGGACAGCGTCCTGAAGGCGATGCGCCGCTCGTACCGGCAGGAGCGCTTCCTCGGGATCATCGACAAGGTCCGTGCCTCGATCCCGCACGCCGCGATCACCACCGACATCATCGTGGGCTTCCCCGGCGAGACCGAGGAGGACTTCGAGCAGACCCTCCACGCGGTCCGTGAGGCCCGCTTCGCGCAGGCCTTCACGTTCCAGTACTCCAAGCGCCCCGGCACCCCGGCGGCCACCATGGAGGGGCAGATCCCCAAGGAGGTCGTGCAGGAGCGCTACATGCGCCTGTCGGCCCTCCAGGAGGAGATCTCCTGGGACGAGAACAAGAAGCAGGTCGGCCGCACGCTGGAGCTGATGGTCGCCGAGGGCGAGGGCCGCAAGGACGGCGCCACACACCGCCTCTCCGGCCGCGCCCCCGACAACCGCCTGGTGCACTTCACCAAGCCCGACACCGAGGTCCGCCCCGGGGACGTCGTCACCGTGGAGATCACGTACGCCGCCCCGCACCACCTCCTCGCCGAGGGCGCCCCGCTGGACGTGCGCCGCACGCGCGCGGGGGACGCCTGGGAGAAGCGCAACACCGCCGAGGCCGCGAAGCCGGCCGGCGTCATGCTGGGGCTGCCGCAGATCGGCGTCCCGGAGCCGCTGCCGGTCGCCACGGGCAGTGGTTGCGGCCTGGACTGACGTCCTGGCACATTACGGGCGGGAAGGAGCATCACGTGTTGCCCTACAGAGTTGCGTTCACCGAAGAGGCTGCCCAGGTGCGCGACAGCCTGCCCGCCGACCGGCGTGAAGTGCTGGAGCGCGGTCTGGCCATATTGGTGACCGAGCCGCGGCACAAGCTCTCCCATTCCGTCCGCGGTGACGAGGCGACGCGTGAGATCGCGTTGTCGCGCAACCTGTTCGTCGAGTACGTGATCAGCGACGGCAAACTGGTTGTTCTCGTGCTCACCCTCATCGACCTCACCGACGTGCTGATCGAGGACTGACACCCGGCCGCCGCTCGGGGTTACGCTGCCGATCATGCTTGTCGCCGCCGCCGTGTGCCCCTGCCCGCCCCTGCTCGTGCCCGACGTGGCCGCGGGGGCCGCGCCCGAACTCGACGCCGCGCGGGCCGCCTGCTCGGACGCCCTGGGGGTACTGGCCGCCGCCCGCCCGGACCGGCTGGTGGTCGTGGGACCGGCCGAGGAGAGCGGGCGCGGACCTTATCCGGAGGGCTCGCGCGGTTCGTTCCGCGGTTTCGGTGTGGACCTCGACGTGCGGCTGGGCGGGAACGGTCTCCGAAACGGAACCGGGGTGTCCGAGGCCCCGGCCGAGCCCGCCTCCGCGGCCGCCGGACGAGTGCTGCCGGCCTCACTGGCGGTCGCCGCCTGGCTCCTCGGCCGTACGGACTGGTCCGACGCTCCTGTCGAGGGCCTCGGCGTGGGGGAACCACTTGCCGCCGAGCGGTGTATCCAAGTCGGGCGGCAGATCGCCGCCGGCCCCGGGAGAGTGGCACTGCTGGTGATGGGCGACTCCAGCGCGTGCCGCACGCTCAAGGCGCCGGGCTACCTGGACGAACGGGCGGCGCCCTTCGACGCGGAGGTCGCACGCGCGCTGGCCACGGCGGACGTGGCCGCCCTCAAGTCCCTGGACGTGGAGCTGGCCTACGAACTGAAGGCGTCGGGCCGGGCCCCCTGGCAGGTCCTGGCGGGCGCGGCCGAGGGAGCGCCCCTCAGCGGTTGCCTGCTGTACGAGGACGCGCCCTACGGCGTCGGCTACGTGGTGGCCACCTGGTCGTAGGCCTGTCTGGCAATTCCCGTCGCGCGGCGGACGGGAATTGTCGACAGGCCCGGGAGCCCCGTCAGGGGCGCGGGGAACTGCGCGACCAGCCCCCACCACCCCGCACCCGACAACCCCCCCCGGGGGCCAGGGGCGCAGCCCCGCCCTCCAGGGGCGCGAGGAACTGCGCGACCAGCCCCCACCGGCCCGCAGCCGAGAACGCACCCCGGGGT